>NYTN01000020.1 GCA_002683515.1 Rhodobiaceae bacterium | reverse complement strand
TGGGACTCATGTACCACCAAGGGCATAGTGTTGCTATTAATTTTGAGCGTGCTCGAGTCTGGTTTCTAAAGGCTGCTAAACTTGGCTCAGCAAATGCTCAGTTTATGTATGCCTTCATGCTGCAATCTGCCGAGGGCGGTCCATCAGAATCAGGAAAAGCGATGGTTTGGGCAATTTTGTCGGAAAAAAATGGTAAGGAGGATGCGGTCGCGATTACTGTTCCAGCCGGCATGAACATGACACAGCTTGAAATAGAAACAGCCGAAAAAATTGCTAGTGAATGCTTAACTAGCAGTTATGCTGAGTGCCCAGAATAGTAGGGCTCGTATTAGAAAAAATAACCTGTAAGAAGCTAAAGTTTTATTCTGTGGGGCCGATGTAATATCTGAGCGGGTTAAAACAGGACAGGACAAATAATGGCTTATAAAAATCGTGGTGCAAATGCTTACCGAAATGTAGATGTTTCTTCTGCTGTCCCGTATGCGGACAGTGTTCAATTAATTCAGATGCTTTTTGACGGTCTTATGGCTTCTTTGGCAGATGCCGAGGGTCATTTCGATCGAAATGATATTAAAGGCAAAAATGATTGTATCGGTAGAGCGACCAAAATAATTCTTGGTTTACAGAGTGCATTAGATTTTGAAAAAGGAGAGGAACTGGCAACAAACTTATCAGAGCTTTACGACTACTGTGTTAGAAGACTTTTGAAAGCAAATATCAGAAACGATGTAGAGGGCATCCAAGAGGTAAAATTTCTCATGAGTGAAATTAAGGATGCTTGGTCTCTAGTCCCCCAATTATTGGACAGGGATGTAAACGTCTCCTTGGCCTCCTAAGCGATCCAAGCTCAAAAACATTACTTCTCGTAAGGGTAGCGCTTCAGAAAGCATTACCCTTTTCTATGTATCTTTAGAAACTGCCGTCAATGACAATTTCAATTCGGCGATTTGTCGCTCTACCCGCATCTGTATTATTTGAAGCTATTGGTTTGGTGTCTGCTAGTCCAGACACCATCAGCCCAGTTTTAAAAGAATACTTGGTCAACAAATAGTCTGCCACTGCACCGGAACGGCCAGCAGACAAATCCCAGTTAGATCTAAATCTTGTTCCAAATGAGGAAATTGGAATATTATCAGTGTGCCCCTCGATTGTTATTAATCCCTCAACCTCACTAATTGCACTGCCAACGTCATCTAGCAATAATCCAAATTCATCCTGCAAGATCGCTGAGCCACTCTTGAAAGAGCCTTGCGATGCGAGCCTTACAATAATCTTGTCGCCTTCCCTAATAACCTCTACACGACCTTTCTCTATGGCGGTCTCCAATTTTTGTCTGACTCTTCGGTATTGTGCAGAAAACATTGCCTCCCATTCTTCTGCGTCGGAAGTAGTTCCCTCGGAGTCTTGAGCAATTTTTACGCCGACCTTAACTTCCCGCTGAGCTTGAGCTACTTTCATATAAATTTCTAATTGCTCTTGCTGAACTTTCGCCGTGGTAGAGCTAGGATTATCTGAGCTACTCACATTGACTATAATACGCTCATCCTCTATTTCAACATCGACCGTTCCTTCATCAATCTCTTTCGCAAGAGCCTTAACTACAACATCATAGCCTTCATTGGTATCAGAATTGGAAGAGGCTCCTTGATAACCAGAGGGCGCTAGGTCTGAATCGATCTCATCTTGCGTGCCATAACCACTTTGCTCATCTCCTGGCACTGAAAACATGGTATCTCTTATTTTCGCTGTTTCAGCTAGAGCGATTAGAAGCACAAACATGGCCATCAACAAAATGGCCATATCAGAAAAAGTTGCCATCCACATCCCGGCTCCCGTTGGACATCTCTCACAACCTTTGTCGCGCGTGGTTCCCATATCTAACTCAGAACTCATAGAGAATTACCCTCAATGCTTCCCCTAACAATAATCTCTATTCTTCTGTTCGTCGCTCGACCATTTGCCGTATTATTACTTTCGAGCGGAACAGAATCTGCCAGTCCTGCAACTATTAATCTATCCACGTCAATCCCAGCTTCCTTGATAAGCACAGAAGCAACCGAGGATGATCTAGCCGAAGAAAGATCCCAGTTGGACATGAATCGTTCGCTAAAAGCTATTTTGGTATTGTCTGTATGCCCCTCAATCCTAATGCGCCCTTTGGACAGCGCTAGTTGATCTCCAATTTTAAGTAATAAAGTTTCAAACCGAGGCTGTAAACTGTCACTTCCTGAAATAAATGATCCCTCACCAGCAAGCCGAATTATCAGATCCTCATCTTTTAAAACTAATGTCATTTCACCACGTGAAATGCTATCCCTAAGATCTAGGCTTAAACGATCATATTGCATCTTAGAATTTTGCCGGCGCCTCTCCTTCATTGCCTCAAGTGCGGCAAGGTCTTGTTTTCGAACCTCTATCTCTGCAGAGGTTTGAGCCTGGGCGCTTAGAACCTTTTCCGTAATACCTAGCACATTTTGTCTCAAGTAGTAATTTTGAGTCGCCTCATCCTTTGCGCTAAATGACTGCAATTCGACAATAACCTTACTGTCTTCCTTTCTAAGGACTACTTGACCATCTTTAATTTCGGGCGCTAAGCTCTTTTTTAACTCTGTGAAAGTTTGTTCCGTCTGAAGTGCTAATAGCTCCTCTTGACTTAATTTCTTTAGTGAATCGCTAGTACTTAGTAAGTCTGAGATCATCGAGCTTTCGGCAATTGGAATATCAATAACAGGCACAATAACCTTCGCTCCAAAAGCTGCATTTAATGATCCTAAAGCTATAGCTTTTTTCCGCTGATCCATTTCTGCAAAGTTATACATCAATGCGAAAAGAGCCATAAGTAAGGTTGCCATGTCAGCAAATGTAGTCATCCAACCCGGCGCCACGGGCCGACATCGAGGGCATTTTTTGGGGCGTTCGGGTGGGGCCTCTATCGTAATGTCACTATCAAGCGTTTGTTCAGCAGCCATCTGAGTTAAAAATCCCTTTTAATTTGATGCTTCAGCTTGTCTCTTGAGATTGGCCTTTGGGGAAAGGAAGGATGACAAGAGATCACCCAATAATCTTGGATTCCCCCCCTTCTGAATAAATATCACGCCCTCTATAATGAGTTCGCTATTTCTTTCTTCCCGCTTCGCATGATTCTCTAATTTCTGAGCCCATGGTAGAAACAACCCGTTAGCTAGCAAGGCACCATAGAAGGTCGTCAACAAGGCCACAGACATCGCATCCCCAATTCCTCCAGGATTACTTTCTAAATTCTTCAACAACTTCACAAGACCAATCAGGGTTCCAATCATCCCCATCGCGGGAGCCGTATCACCGAATGCTTGAAGTGTTCCCCTTGCAGAATCATGACGGCTTGCAGTAATTAACATATCCCGCTCTAAAGCTGTGCGAATATATAAGGCATCATTTCCATCAACCAACGCACTAACACCCTTAGACAGCATTCGGTTACTAATCTCCTGGCCCTCTAGTGCGATCATCCCATCTTTACGGGCAATGGTTGCTAGCTCCACTAACTGGTCAATTAAATCCTCTGGCTTATCCACTTGGTGTCTGAAGGTCTTGCCAATCCCAACAAACATGGTAGCAAACTCACCTAAGGTTGAACGAAGAAGAACAATGCCAAAGGTTCCTGCAAGAACGATCACCATGCCCTGGGGTTGCCACATAACCGCGAGTCCCTCCCCATCACCAGTGATCCCATAAACCATAGCGCCTAAAAACGCCAAAACCCCAGCTAGTGTGGCTATATCCATAATTAAATCCTATTTAATTAACTACTACGTCAAATCTACACGTTTTGTAACCCTATTTAGAGCGACGACCGCCTTCTACTTATCTTCATCTCTAAACTTTTGACCTTGTTACAATTCATTTGCAAATGGCGACGATAATAACAAAGCATGTCGTAACACAGCCACTAGGCTTCGCGATTACTCAGCAAAAAGGCTCTTTATATACTTTTCTGTCTCTGTATTTTGGGAACAAAACTATAGCATCGGCTTCCTTCAATTTGAGTAACCTCATGACACGGCAATCTTCTAGATTTAAACCCCATCATTGAACAACTGTAAGGTCTTTTAGAATCATGAGTTATATGGAAATACTTGCAGTTCCAGCAATTAGGCTTTTCGTCAATAGCGGCCTGTTTATAAAACGGTTCCATATCCTTACTTCCAATACTCTCCATACGCCTTCCAACACACTAATACTCCAACACTGGCAAGTAGCATCCACGTGAATGCACTAGTAATATCAACACCTTCCAGAAAATTTGATTCAGGTTGAACACTAAAAAGAACGAAGGCAAGTAAGGCAAGAGCAACAAATAGTCTGGTGCGTTGGCAGAATTTGCAGGGCGGATTTTGATTTTCCATAACGCTCCTTGAGAGACTGATCTGTTCTGTGTTAGCAACAACGGTTCAAGTAATGATTACCAAATTCCACTGTAGCCATGGTTATCCATAAATTCAATGGGGCACTACTAAAAAGTTCGGTTGACAATGTTTGTTACATCGACAGTAATAAACAAAACTAAACGACTAGCCATCTGCTGGACTATAATTCTTTTAGAGGCCTTGCGACATTAACGCTAATCATTTTTACTTCAAAAATCTGCTTACTTCGAGGATATGCTCCTACTCTGAATTGCGAGCAAACAATCACTGACTGCCTGGCATCTATGGATTTGTCCTAAATTATTATTTGCGCTGGTGCGCCGTTAGATAACTGTAGTCGAATATTATTTACAGGAGATTTAGCTTAATTAGTTAACTTAATACCACCTTGAGCCGGTTCCACAATACCAACCTTGGCTTGGATATACTTTTTGGGGTTTACTTTTTGATCAGCCACCATCATTTTTTGTTCTGCCAATTCTCTAAATTTTCCAGGGCTGCTAGATGCCTCTGAATAATAGCCTTTAGCTCTAGCATAGTTTTTCAATGCCATCTCATGCTCGCTCAGGTAGTAGCTCCCTTCCGCCGTTGGCAAAATCGCATGGCTACGCTTAATATCGGTAATACCTTTGTCTCTTTGTCCTTGATCGTAAAGTAGTATGCCCCTTGCAAGATATGCTCTGTAGTGATNAGGATTTTTGGCAATACTAGTGGTAAATGCCCGCTCAGCATTTATCTTATTGTCTAACATTCCCCAAGCATAACCTCGCAAAAGCCAAAATGAATNCTCATTNTTTTGTATGGCAACCGCTTTATCTAAAGCCANCANAGCGGGTCTTGCAAGGTTATTGCTAAGTTTCTCNCGGGCCAGTTTAGCTAACTCATAAGCAGGCTTATCTTTAACAAGTTGAGTAATCGCTTCTTGATATCTCTGTCCATTCCGTATTCCTGAAGGCTGGTTTTTCGCTTTTAACCTATTCGCTTCAAGTCGCTTTTGAGAGGGAGGATGACTAGCAAACAATCCATTAACAAAATCGCGTTGCCTCTTCTGATTAAGTTCCACAAAAGCTTTTTGTAATTCTACCGCTCCGTTGGGGTCGTAACCTGCTCTGACCATATATTCTATGCCATAGTAGTCTGATTCTAATTCATCATCTCTGCCGTACTTTGCCATCCCAGCCGCCGCACCCATCTGAAATACCGTATCATACAGCTGACTATTTGGCCTGCCCTGTATGCCCGCCCCAATAGCCATTAATCCAAGGTCGGTCAGCGCACCGCGAGTTATCTGTGAAGCACCGTGACGGGCGGCAGCATGAACAATCTCATGCGCCAATACAGCAGCTAACTGTGCCTCGTCCTCTAGATATAAAAGCAAGCCTATGTTTATAGCGATCTTACCACCAGGAAGTGCCCAAGCATTAGGAGCGTCATTATTTAAAACTACAAATTCATAAGGTAAGTTGGGAGCATCACTGACCTGTGCAAGTTTTGCTCCTACGCCAGAGACATAACTTTGCACTGAAGGATCAAGATAATAGTCTCCACCCTGTGCTTGACGATAAGAACCATAGTTTTTTTCTCCAATATTCACCTCTTGATTAGTCGACAATAAAGACAGCTCTTGCTTCCCAGTCACAGGATTTGAACTACAACCAATGATGGAAGAGGCTGCTATCGCTGTTATCAATAAAAAATATATTCTTTTAGGCATTTATCCTCTCTGTCAAATTGGTCTGTTATTTTCTTAAAAGTATAACTAACATCTCTTTAGCATAGATCCAAGCAAGGTGACTTTGACGTCTAAAAAGCTAAACAGTTGCATCAAGCCTTGTTACAATCGAGCTCAGTGATGTTGCAACACTTTATACTCAGGTAACTAAATATGATGCTTACTGTAATCTCGCCGGCTAAAAAACTCGATTATGCTACTCCAATCGATATAAGTGGCCATACTCAACCCTCTCTTTTAGAGCATTCAAAGGAATTAATTGAAGGACTTAAAACGCTTACCCCACAAGAGGTGTGTGCATTAATGGGTCTAAGCGACAAATTAGGCGCTCTGAACTATGAGCGCTTTCAGGAATGGCGGGCTCCTTTTGATAATAAAAATGCTCGACCGGCCGTGCTAGCATTTAAGGGTGATGTTTATAAAGGGCTTGCTGCTGACACTATGAGCCCTGATGATCTCAATTGGGCTCAAGATAATCTCCGAATCCTTTCTGGTCTTTACGGCATTTTAAGGCCACTTGACCTCATGCAGCCTTATCGGCTTGAAATGGGGACCAAGTTTGCCAATAGCAAGGGGCCTGATTTGTATTCCTTTTGGGATGGAATTATAAACAAAGAACTAAATCATTTGCTGGGACATCCAGAAGATGTGCTTCTCAATCTTGCATCAAATGAATATTTTAAAGCGACAAAAGAAAAAACTATCTCTAGGCGGATAGTAACTCCTGTATTTATGGACAACAAAGATGGTAAGTACAAGATTATTAGTTTCTTTGCGAAGAGAGCCAGAGGCCTAATGGCTTCATTTATCATAAAAAATAGAATCTCAGATGTCGAGTTAATAAAAACATTTGATAGTGATGACTATAGTTTTAACTCTGCTCTGACTGAAGGAGATAGATGGGTCTTTACTCGGGGATAATGTACATCATTTCAGTATTCCCCTATGGATAAGCCCTTCTCCCAGGCGTGCTTAAATAATCGCGATCCAATCCTTAATGTCCTTAAGCGTGTCCTGCAAG
>NYTN01000019.1 GCA_002683515.1 Rhodobiaceae bacterium | reverse complement strand
AGGGGTACTTCGCCATTGTAAGCTGCGGTTGGGTTGGCATTTTGCCTGCCACCGCTGCTGCCGCTTAAGAAGGCGCTCGTTCCAAACTGGTGGTGGTGGTGGTGCTGCCGCTGCTGCTGCTGCTGCTGCTGCTGCTTCTTTTTTACGTATTTGTTCTGCTGCTGCTTCTTTTTTACGTATTTGTTCTGCTGCTGCTTCTTTTTCTTTTTTAACAGCATTAGTTCGCTTTAAACTTTTTTCTCTAGCCATCTTTCTAGCCATCTTACCACGGCGCACTGCTTGTATTTTAGTAGCTGATTCTGTCTGCCTGTCCTCTAGTTCATTCCATCTCTCATAAAGTTTATCAATTTCTTCTTGCATTTTGATATCTTCATAAATATTTTTCATGCCTTTCACTATATTCTTCTTTTTCTCGATCGTTTCCCCAACACCATTTTGAAACTTTAATTGCAAATCTGTTTCAAACTTTCCTTGTTCCTCCTCCTTACTACGACTTGCACGACCACGTTGGGCTGCTTGTATTGTAGTAGCCGCCTGTGTTTGTCTTTTCTTCTTTAGTGCTTCTTCAGCCTCGGCCTCTTGTTTACCCCATCTGTTACCAAGTTGTATACCAAGGTCCTCTTTTTTTGGATACTTTTGTTTCAAATCATCTAATATGGTATATTTCCCCCCTTCCCTTACACCTTTTTCAAACCCTTCTTCAACATCTTTGTTATAATATAGGTCGTGTAACCTTTTAATCTCCGTGTTTCGTTCTTCTATACAACTTAGCGGCGGTAATTCTTTCTTTTTGATTTTATAATCTGTATATTGCTTATCGGTTCTACCATATTGCACAAATCTTGTTATCTCTTCATTAATCTCTGCATCAGTTTTCTTCGTCCATTGTTGCGCGCAATTTTCTTTTCTGGGGGCGGCTTGAACGTCATCACCAAGAAGGGTCGGTCGACTCCTCCCCTCCTCCCCCTCTTCTTGCGCGAGACGCATCCCTTCTCGCTCCTTGATACGCTTCGCCCTCCCCTCCCTCGCGTCTTGTTTCTTTTGACCCTGTTTTGTGGTAGCCGCCGGCGCTGTTCTAGTTTGTTCAAGATTTTTTCTTTTTGTCGAATTTTCCTGTGCTACTTGTTCCTTCCGCACCTCTCCATCTCTACTCTGTAACCTACGTCCAGGTGATCTAGGTGTAGACGATTGCTGTGAATTGCGAGGTGACCTAGGTGTAGAGTCCGCCGTCTTTTCTGTTCCCTTCCCTCTCCTCCTTCTAGCAGCATTAGCAGCATTCCTTCTCTTAGTCTTCTCAGCCGCTGCCGTCTCATCATCAGCAGGAGCTTGAACCTCCCTCATTGCTCTTCCTGCATTCACTTCGGGTAATACACTTGCACCCGTTCTTCCTCGAGGCTGCCCTAATTCAGCTGCTTCTTGTTTTTTTGTTTTCCTTCTTGGTTGCATTGTTAATTATATAATATCTAAGTAATATTATATCATTTATTTTATGTTTTAAAAGCTATTTATAACTTAACTCTTTTGTGAAGTTCGAGGGCCGCTAATCCACCAACAACCTGCGCGAGAACGTACGGAAGTAATTCCGACATCGGCAATTTGTTAGCACGGACCATCATAACGCTGACCGCCGGGTTGAAGTGGCCGCCCGAAAGTTTTCCGCCAACCATAATCGCAACCGCTAAAGCCGCACCAATGGCTAAAGGATTACCAGTGGCGAGGATAATGTAAAGAAAGAATAAAGTTCCTAAAAACTCAGATAAATACTTATTCGCAAGCATATTTTATACTATTTACACAGAAAAAATTTAACAACAAAATATGTTGCTAGATTTTTTAATGACGAACACGGAATAAAGCAGTAGTCGCACCGTTGTTTGATCCACCGAAGGCCGAATCGTTGTAGTTACGTCCTAAAGCTACTCTACGTCTGTAGGTGGTGTAGTCCGAACTGTCTTTGCACGGTAATTGTTTTACCGAACCTCTTTGGTGAATTGATTTAAAATTGTCACTGTTGCTCGCGGCGTGATCACGTCTGATAACGTGACGGTTAACCGAGAAAAACATCGAATTATCAGTGACTCCAGTCTTTTTGGGCATTTGATTAGTTACGCTCATTATATATAACCAAATGAAAAAAATTATGTACTAAATTTTTCTATTCTTTTAAGATGTCGTCCACCTTCGAATAGTGTAGTCAAAAATATATCCACTAATTCATAAGCTTCTTGATTACTTATTACTCGTGCACCTAAAGTTAATACATTCGCATCATTATGTTTTCTAGACATTTCAGCAATAAAATGATTATGACACACTGCCGCCCGAATATGACGATAACGATTAAGCGACATACCTATTCCATTACCAGTTCCACAAATAGCAATACCAGTTACAAGTTTATCNCCGTGTTCTTTAATAACACCTTGAATNCTCTCCGCTATATCAGGATAATCACAACGTTTTGGATTATTNCAACCAACATCGATNATTTCAATCCTACTTTTATTATAACGTTCCTCCAATAAAAAATTTTTTATACATTCCTTCATATAATAACCAGAATGATCACTCCCAATAACAATAATATGCGTCATATTTGCTTGTAACACTATATATTAGTTATAATACACATTTTTAAACCATACTTATATATATTATTCTTACTCTGTAATAAATCTCATTGCGATGTTCATCGTAAGCAACTCTTGAGTTACCAATTTGTTAGCATAAGGCGTTTTAACAAATGAGAAGTCCGTTCTGTTATTGCAAACACGACAATGATGAATCTTCTTCGCATCATTGTATGCAGCAATCATACCACATTTATTACAAACGTGCACCTGATATTTATCGGATGCGTAGTAAATCCTACCTTGCGTAAATCGCGGGATTCCGTGCGAGATGCAACAATCACGCTCCATTTCACCAAAACGAAGCCCACCATCACGAGCCCTACCTTCCGCAGGCTGTCGCGTGAGGTTGACCATAGGTCCAATCGCACGGCTATGCTGTTTATCGTTAACCATATGCTTCAATCGCTGATAAAATGCAGGTCCCATATAAATACTCGACTCAATCTGTTGTCCTGTGTGTCCATCATAAAGCAATTCTTCACCATGACATTCATACCCTACTTTCAACAATTCTTTACAAATATCTTTCACTGGGAAATCATTAAAGCTTGTTCCATCACCAAATAGTCCCAATTCAAGAAGAACCTTGCCTAGAACCGTTTCTTTCAATTGTCCAATAGTCATACGAGATGGGATGGCATGCGGGTTAATAATAATATCCGGTTTCAAACCGTCTTCTGTGTANGGCATATCTTGTTCTGGAATGATGTTACCAATCGTTCCTTTTTGTCCATGCCTGGACGAAAATTTATCTCCAATAACNGGTTTTCTATGACTGCGAATACGCACTTTGCAAAAGTTATATCCATCGCCATTTCGGTCGACGAAATTCTTATCAATGTACGCATCCTCAATCGTGCGATAGCTCATACTTTGATCTTCATATTTGATAATTTTCGTATGATCGCTCCTATTCTCACGAATCGGAATAACCTTTCCAATAATAATGTCATTGTTTTCAACAAGAGTATTCTCAGGAATAATTCCGTGTGCATTCAATTTATCGTAGTTTCCAAACTTAACTCCTCGCGTTTTAGAACGGTCAGGTTTGCAACGGATTTCTTCATCACCGTGAATCTTTTTATCTTCATCTTTTTCCGTGTGATAAAGCGTGGCTTGAAACAATCCACGATCAACACTTCCCTGATTAAACAATATAGAATCCTCCTGATTATAACCCGAATATGTCATAATTGCAACAATCACCGGACATCCAGATGGAATACTGTTCAAATTAATTAGATTCATAACACGCGTATCAACCAATGGACGATGCGGATAAGTTAGCACATATGCGGTCTTGTCCATTCGCGTATCATAATTTGTCACATACACACCCATCGCCTGTTTTCCCATAGCACACTGATAAGTGTTTCTAGGTGACTGATTATGTTCCGGAAATGGAATGCACGAAGCCAAAATTCCGAAAATCGAACTCGGGTGAATCTCACAATGTGTGTAGTTATAAATAATTTTACTGTCTGTTTTGTTAATATCGCCTTTGTTCATTGCAATCATATTGAAGTTTTGTTCATCGGGATCAATGTATTCAACAACCGACTCATTAATTTTTGTATTTACCAACAGATCGTCCCAATTCAAAGTTTTATTTTTAACTTGGTCAATGATATCACGAGTAATTACATACTTATTATTTTTCATTTTAAGAAGTGGTCGAGTAATACGACCACTATCACAGCAAATCTTAATTTCCATTTTTTTACAATCAAATGTGATTGATGTGTAAATATTAATAATTCCTGCATATTTTTTATTTTTAAGTGAAACAAACAATTCGCTGGCTCTTTCGGATACTCCTACCCAACAACCATTAACGAAAACTTTCACTTTATTATAATAATATTCGGGCTCACGCGACATTTCAATTGGTATCACATATGGTTCAACAAATTCATAAAGCGCACTGCTATTCGAAGGAATCGTAATGTGTGAAAGATATGCCAAATTTTTGACAACACCTACACTACCACCTTCCGGTGTCTCCGCCAAACACAGAAACCCCCACGAAGAATTGTGAAGTTTACGAGGCGGAATCAATTTGCCACTCTTATCAATTGGTGTGTTGATACGACGCAAATGACTCAATCCGGAAATGTATGTTAGTCTATTAAGAACTTGTGCTACACCAACCTTATTACTATTCGTGTTTTTAATACCAAAATCGCCAGTGGCCAATGCTCTTTTAAGACCATTTTCAATCGTGGTTGATTTGATAATTTTATAAATGTTTGTTTGATTTACAATACCTTTATAATTATTGGTTGAGCGCCAAGAACCATTATTGATTTCACGAACAATTTGTTTCTGCATATCTTTTACTAGTTTATTGAAATAATTACGAAACAAATTATTCAGCAGTGATCCGGTAAGATCAATACGTTTATTCATATAAGAATCCCTATCATCTTGCGGTCTCCATCCAAAGGAAGTTTGAAGTAGTTCATTTGCCATATATCCAAGAAAGTAAATACGCTGATCTTTATTCTTGCAATGAGGAAATAAGTCATTTCCCAAAACATCAACGGTAAATTGCCGCTTTTTAATAATACCTTCCTCGCGAGTCATATTAATCGGAGTAAACATTGCCGAATTCATAATAAACTCAATAGCGGCTTCCTCGCTCAATACTTTATTCGAGTCAACAATGGATGCTTGCAAACCATAAATCAGCTTTTTCAATTTACTGTCTTTCAACGAAAGACAAATAATATTACAAATTTCTTGATCTGAAATAATTCCAAGTGCACGAAAGACAATAAACAGAGGAATAGGATTTTTAATTCTAGGAATTTGAACTACAACTGGAAATCCGAAACCATTATTGCGCGAAACAATCATCATATTAATTTGTTTGGGAGAAATACAACGATAATCCGGAACAGATTTAATCTCAGAGAGGAATGAATATTTATTTGTATTCTTACCAATCTTAAAACAGTATACTTTATTTTCCGCCGCACGTTCTTGTCCAAGGACAGTTTTCTCTGAACCATTAATGATAAAGTAACCACCAGGATCAACACGACATTCGCCAGTTACCTTATGGTCTACGTGTTTGTATTGCGAAAGAACGCAAATACAAGAGTTCAACATAATCGGCAATTTTCCAATGTGAATTTTCGGCAATTTCGAATAAACTGTCTGAATATTCTGCAATTTTTCACCAGTTCTAATGATATATTTAATATTAATATCAACTGTCATTGCAGATGCATATGTGAAATTACGAAGACGTGCTTCTTGTGGCAACATGGTTTTCATCGCTCCATTATTTTCATAAATTTGAGG
>NYTN01000018.1 GCA_002683515.1 Rhodobiaceae bacterium | reverse complement strand
CGGTTGTCATATCCGCCTTAATTAAAAATGCGGCACTTCTTGAATGTCCTTTTGACATTTTTTCGATTGCACCATTTTCAAACGCTTCGGTTAAAGCGCCTTTAAACGTCATTCTTTTTTTAGCGCTGAATTGCTTTTTGTTAGCAACTTCAATCGCGTCNAATCTCTCATTTAATTTTGTTGCCATTTCNGAAACTTCATTTTTTACAATGTCGTTNGCNTTAACAACAACCGCATCAACAACATCGTTGTTTGATTTNTCGATTTTTGAATCAATGGCCGTNTTNAATTGGTCCAATTGATTTTTGATATTTTCTTCCATTTTTATTTTTTTAGGGAATTTAATAAATAATTTAACACTTCTGAATCATCGTTTTTTGCTTCTACTTTCGGCGAAGTGATTTCATCAACCGGCTTCGTGAATTCAACAAATAATGATTTCAATTTTAATATTTCCGCTTCGATTGCAAATCCCAATTCATCGGAAATTGAACCTTTGCGAATAAGTTTCGACAGATTGTCATATCTTTTTGACAATTTTTCAACGTCAATATTTCCTTTGACGTCTAATATTTTGGCCTGGTCGTTGGCCGCTAATGTAACGGCGCTAATTTCGTACAATTTAACCTCTTTAATCTCACGATAATCGCCCTTATTTTCTTTTTGAATTGGCATTATACCGACTGAATTTTCAGTTATGACGCCGGATTTCATTAATTCAACAACGTCCATTCCCATTTGTGTTTTGGCAATTTCGGCAACGAAAACCAATCCTTTGTCGTCCTCATACAATTCGGTCATTTTGCCGATTGGTTGATTCATGTCGTGTTGATATAAATATTTCACGCGCTCACCATTTTCGGCGATTGTCTTTTTATATGCGCCTTTGACGATGACGTCNTTGTCGGAATCTTTGTTTCCAAAATAACTGCCATAACCTTTGATTATTCCGGCCTTTTCGTCCGCGTCGATTAATTCACCAACGGGCGCCGCTTTGTAAAGAATTGTATTCATAATAAAATTTTTGTAAATATACGATTTTTAAAAATTATTAAATCCACCGGCGGAAATCCCTAAACCAATATTTTGAATCTCACCAATAGTTTGCGCACCCTCTTTTGGTATGTGAGCAATTGAGCAACGGCAATTTATAACTTCACTTGCCGGCGCGCTTGGATCACCCGGAAACATCATTTGTGAGCCGCCAACTAAAAACGGCGCGTTTTGGTCAACGATTTGTCCGTCGGCTTCTGAATGGGTGCTTCGTGTCCTATCGTCAAAACTTGCAATCCATTCCTTTTGTAATTGGTCACCCGGAAAAATAGTTGTTGCGGCTTCTGACGTCGCAAAATTAGCCGCGGCCGTTGCTTCGGTTCGAACCAATCGTTCCGCCTGGAATTGTGAATATCTATTAAATTGGCTGCGTAATATACGGCCCTTTTCAACGGCGCCCAATGTCATAAATTCCGGATCGGACATCAATCGTTGTGTGATTCGAATAAGCGTTTGTTTTGCAGTACCAGAAACCAACGTCACGCGTTGCGAGCCGACAGATATTCCCAACGCTGCAAACCGTGCGGCCCAAATATCGTTTAAATTTGATGTGTCAATTTGTTTAGTCAAATACTTTTCAAAATTTTTAGCGTACCAATTAGCAAATCGAATTCCAATTTGTGTATATAAATCGGAATAAATTTTTAACAATGGTTTGTCATCAAATAAATTTAAAAAGTTTGTTTGACCGTCCGCAATAAACGAATCAATGCCTTTGTTGTATTCGCTTTTATAAAAACGTTTAACAATTGCAATTTGTTTTTTTTCAGAAATATCCAATTGCTTTTCAAAATCCGTTTGCCATTTATCCCGATCTAATTTCAAACTATTCTTTTAAGTCGTTCAACTTTTTATTCACCCAATCGCGCATTGCAGTACCGCCCCATAAATTCCAGGAAACAAAACCATTGTCGCGCCAGGGGGTGTCTTTGTAACGTTCCGCAATTGTTTGGTTGCCCTCGTGACGTGCAAAAAATGATTTAACGCGGTTCAACATTTCAATCGTTAATGGTTCGCGGTTTGCCAACATACGGGCGCGTCGCCAACCGGTCATTGTTCCCGCTTGAACCTCATCGCCGTATTTTTCGCGCCATTCAATCATTCGTTTAGCGTTGTTTGTTGCGGTTTGTGGATAATTAGAAAACGTTTCGGCCTTTTCTGTTGGTTTGTCTTTGCTACTCATTGGGTGTCCCTCTGGCAATAAATCGGTGTCGTGTTTGCCACTTCTAAATTTGCCGTTTTTAAGCGCGTATAAATAAGAATTGACGCGAGCCATCGCCCACATTTGCGGTGACGTTACATTTGGCCGAACGCTTTGCGGGTTTGTTCTATATGCACCGATTCCGCGTTCATATACCTTAAAAAGCGTTGGAACGTTTGTTTTTTTGCTTGCGGCGTTGTTTACGGCTTCATTGTGGTCGTCCGCTTTTTTTTTTAACGCCTTTTTTAGGCGTTCCGAAATTTGTTTTTTATCGTTTTCGTCGTCGTCGTGTGGTTTACCCTCGTGATATTTTTGTTCGTCAATCGCGTCTTGGTATTCCGCATGCGATTCAAAAGGCATATAAACAACATCGCCGTCAAAATTATGTTCGTGTGAACCGCTTCCGTTTAATTCTTCGGCACGCGCTTCGGCTTCCTCAACGGTTGTATAAACGTCCGTCATTCCCGGCACTAATTTTTTGCTCAAAAATTTATTGACATCAACGTCAACCGATTCCATTGGGATATCAACATCGTTTGATTTTACCGGAATAAGATTCGCCGGGACAAAATAATCGTCCAATTCGGTTGTGTCCTCATCTTTTCCGTAATTCATCGCGGCACGTTTTTCGTTTGGTGTGATCCACCACGCCTTTGATAATTGGTCCACGACTTTGTCGGTTTCCTCTTGCAGTTCTGGAACAACTGAAAAATCAAATTCAATGCAAAGTTTGTCCCCAAATTTAGGCGCCAACCAACGATTTAATTCGTCTTTTATCTTTAACAATTCCGGAATGACGCAATTTTGATACAATGCTTTTTTAGCTTCTTTCATATTGTTATAAGAAGCGGATTCGGTATTGTTTAATAGTTGAACCGGCACGTTGTAAATATTACATAAATCTTTAATCGATGCGTTGTATTGTTCAATCAACGAAACGTCCGCGGCATTCAATCCAAAATTAACCCAACTTAATTTTTTCGGTGTGATAATAACGTCCCCGGCATTGTCGGAACCTTGAAATTGTTTTCGGAATTTGTCTTTTAATTGTTGCGCTTGTACTTCATTAATATCGCCCTCGTCGGACATTAATAATCCACGCGCCGTTTGGTTTTGTAGGTACTTAACGCCGGTTTGTGTTGCTTCGTTGTTTGTGGTCAACGATCGCATTCCCGCACGCAATGGCGATTGGCCATACAAATGTGAACCGGTGCCGTCATAGTACGGATTGAAATCCTTAATGTGGCATATTTCGGCCGCTTCAATTTCAAACGTGCCGTTGTATTCAACACGATATTTTGAAACGGGTTCCATTATGCCATTGGAAACGATTTCCATAATTTGCGACGGCATCACATAAAGTTCGGTATATTTCCCAACATTCGCGCCGGTGTCCGGTCCAATCCCATAAATATAGCGGTTTCCAGTTAATTTACCGAATGCAATCAATTCAGATATAAACGAATTGTAAGATTGCGCGGGGTTTGGGCGTTCCAATATTTTATGTAATTCCGTGTCTTGTAATTCAACCAATGACCGTTTTTGTAATATCGCGGCTTTGTGTATAGATGATGCGTCAAACGTTCCCGATGTTAACGCCTTGTAACGCTTGTAATCATTTTCGTTTGTCTTTTCGTAAACCTGGAACGGAATTGTTGTTGCGGCCTTTGTTATTATATTAATAAGCGAATAAATCGTCGCGTTTTTTCTGTAACCCTCTGTAATATATGCGTCATCATTTTCGTCATTCCAAACGATTGAATTACCAATATAATTATACACGGCGCGATTGTATTGTTGCGCCGTTTGTTGTGAATTTTTAATTAATAGGGATTTGAAACGGTCAAAAAGAGAAGCCATATTTTATTTTGATATAAAATTTTTGTAAAAATACAAAATTTAAAATAGTTTTTTATACAACAAAGAATTCAGTTCGGTTTCTATGTTTTGAATAAACTGCATATCGAAGCGCGTCCATTAAATGATTGTTGGCATCAATCGGTTTGTTGATGATTGTATTATCTTTTAACCGCTGCCAAAAATATGTGTGTTGTTCGTGTTTTAGGTTTGTCGATTGTTCCGAAACAAATATTTCGTGTTCCTTTAATAAACTGATTCCGGCGCTAATTGATCCGGCGCCCTTTGTCGCACCTTTTGCCAATACGCCCATTTGACGCAATTCAACAATTGATTTGGGTTCCGCTGAATCGCAATAACATAACACATCGGCTTTGCCAATGTTTTTAAGAAAATTCGCAATGTCGCGATTGGTCATTCCTTTTTTGTACATTAATTCATTTATATACAAACGGTCTTTAATTTTACCAACTTCAACAATCGCCAATTCGTCATTAGTGAATCCAAAATCCAAGCCGATGACCGTTTCGTCAAACTCTGGAAATTCGGACAATGGAATATATTTCCAATTTGTAAAGATTTGACGGTCTGAAAATACCGCGCGTTGTCCCTCACCATAAACGCGCCAATAATCCGGGTCCCTTAATTTAATGCGTTCGATTTCCTGGACCAATTCAGACGGCAAAAATTGATTGTCTTTGTACGTTGTGATAAACAAATCCGAATCGTCGCGTTCAATCACTTCATTGTAAAGCCAATGCACCGGGTCTGACGGGTTGAAGTCAATAATCAATTCGCCAACGGTCCGCATATTTAATTGACGAAAATCCTCAAACGTCAATTCGTTGGCCTCGTTCAAAAAACAAATATCGTGTTTGGCGCCCCTAATTTTTTGCGGGTCGTCGGTTGATAAGAATTGAACAATCGAGCCATTGAATTTGAACGTGTTTTCCGCTTTGTTGTGTTCGCCTTTATAGTAAACCCCTAATTTAGTAGCAATGCTTATAAAATCGCGTAATACCGACCTTTTAAGCGCCGGCAATGTTTTCCGGACAATTGAAATCGTGATCGGCTTTTTGGTTGTTGTTAGCTTATAAATTAAGAATTGACAAATCGCATAAGTTTTCCCGGAACGCGTCCCGCCTTGATGTACTTTAATTCGAGCCTTTGAATTCAACGTTTGATAAAATTGAACGTTGCAAAACTCTTTTATTTGTCCTTTGCCGGTGTCCATTCAATGACTTTTGATTCAATGCTTCCGTCCATTTGTATTTCCTGGCGTTCAATGAATCCGCGTTTTTTTCCTTTTGTTTTTAAATAAAATATTGTTGCCGTTGTGTTGCCCTCTTTGATTTGTTCGTGCAATTGTGATTCAACAAAATCCAATGTAAGATTTTGCAAGTCGTCAACCTTTGCCCGGAATACTTTGTCGTTGTTGTAATACTTGTAAAACGTTGAACGATTGCATTTGACTTTTTTGCAAGCGGTCGTCACAATTCCCAATGATTGTTCCAACGCTTCAATCAAATTGTTTTTTAATATGTTGGTTTTTGTTGCCATATTGCAAATTTAAACAAAATAAACGAGCATAAAAAAAACCCCTACACGTCTGTAAGGGTTTTTGGTTCCGGGGTTATGTCCATTCATTCCCGTTGTTGTTTTTTTAAGCTAAAACAAATCTTGTTTCTTTATCTCTCGTATTCCAACCGTCGCCAATTTCAACAATTTCTGTTTTTACTACTTTTAATTCTAATAATAAATCCATCGATTTGACAACTTCTTCAGATTCTATGCCAATTTTTTTTGCTCTGAAAATAATATTTTCAATTGGTCGATTTCTTTTAGTTAATAATTCTACTAATTTTTTAATGTTTTCGTCTTTATACATAATTGTTTTTTTTTAGTTTGTTATTGTTTGATAGTACAAAAGTAAAAGAATTTTTTCAATTACCAAACAAAAATGAAAGTTTTTTTTAAATTTTTACGAAAATTTACGAAAACTTTTTATTTATCGGTGTACCAAACAAAGGAAATACCAATCACAAACAAATGAAATTCCAAACAATGTTCGTCGGCGTCTTCGGCTGCTGATTCAACAACAACGTGATCCATTGTTGAATTCCAATAATTAACGCCTATTAAGCAACCGTAAATCGGATAAATAATTGTATTAAAATTTAATCGCATAACTAATAATATTTTTTGTAAAGATACAAATATAATTCCCAACATTTATTATTTGCTTGGATTTTGGAATATGTTTCCGGGGACAAAATCCGGGTGCCACGATTGTTTATTTCAACGCGCAAACCCTTTAATGTTGGGTGTTGTGATACCTTTATTTCGTTTTTTAAGCACCATTTAAGCGCCTTTTGATGTTCGGGTGTGGGTTGTATTGCCTTGGCCATAATTAAAACGGGATATTATCTTTAATAACTTCAAATTTTTTTGTTTCCAAATCAATGTCTTTATAAATCCCGCCATTGTTAAAATCCGGTGCAATATCAAAATCGCCTAATTGTCCATTTTCTTTTCGTTTGACCTTTTCAATGTATATCTTAACCACGTCGGATTTGAATTTAGTACGTTCACCAATGCAGCGGTAAACAATTAAACCGTTGTAGGCCTTATTGAAAAAATCGGCTGAACCGCTAATGTCATAAAGCGTTGGTTTTTTATACCGTCCGTTTTCGGATTCTATTTTGCGCGGGTGCGCTACTAAAAACAAATGGGTGTTTGTTTGT
>NYTN01000017.1 GCA_002683515.1 Rhodobiaceae bacterium | reverse complement strand
TCTTCATGAGTGAATGCTTGCACGACCTGAATGGACTGAATTGTCTCTGACGCCATCGCGCTTATATCTGCAATTCTGTCCTGACTAGCGCGAGATAATCGGCGTACCATCCGTCCAAATAAAATCATGGGTACGATTATCATCGGCAAAATCAGAACCGCAAGACTGCTCAGAGAAGGGCTGGTTATGCTCAACATGATTGCCGCCCCAATAAACATAAAAATATTCCGCAAAGCGATTGAAGCCGATGAGCCTACGACGGTTTTAATCAATGTCGTATCAGCAGTAAGGCGTGAAAGAACTTCTCCGGTTTTTGTTACTTCAAAAAAGGATGGGCTGAGTTTTGTAATATGCGTATAAACCGCCAAACGAAGGTCGGAGGTGACACGCTCCCCCAGCCATGAAACAAAATAAAATCGTGAAGCACTGGCAATACCAATCACCACCGCTACAGCCATCATTGCTTTAAAGTAAATATCCACTGCCGCAGCATCTGTTCCAGAAAAGCCATTATCAATGACATAGCGTACCGCCACCGGGAGCGTCAGGGTTGACGTGGCTGCCAACACCAGCGAAACAAAGGCACCTATCACCCGCCATGGATATTGCAATATAAATGGCATGAGAGCTCTTAGGGGCCGGACGTTTTTGGATTTCTGTCGCCGGCGCGCCTGCTCTTCTAATTTTTCTGCTGGATGAACACTGTCTGACATTAATAATCCTTACGGAACATTTATAATATTTTGTTCGTTATGTAACAATTTGAAGTTTAAAAAAACTGTTTTATTCAATTCGCAACGCTTGCATGGACTGCATCTAATCGGTATAAGGCAACATTAATTATGATATGATTGGTTAGATTATGAAAAAAGATATTCACCCAGACTATCACATGATTACTGTAGTGATGACAGACGGTTCCACTTTTCAGACTCGTTCAACCTATGGTTCGGAGGGTGATACGCTGACTTTAGATATTGATCCATCGACACATCCTGCATGGACAGCTGGTTCCACCCAGATTGTTGACCGTGCTGGTCGTGTGAGCCGCTTTAACAAGAAATTCGACAGCTTTCTGGGCGAATAAAGCACTATCTTTTATTCTCTAAGCTTTAAAAAGGGCTTCTGCATCTAAGCGGGAGCCCTTTTTGCTTTCCAAAACAGCTTTGACGCGTTCAATTTCAGTTTTGAGCACAGAAATTCTTTCTTCGAGCTCCTTTAACCCTAAAAGCTCTAAATCCTCAGTGACCAGAGCAGAAAGAGTATCGCTTTTTGGTACAATTTCTTCTTCCATTACAAGCTAACCCTATCATTTGATTGAATAATCTGGCAAGACATCAAACATGCATTACAAATGTATAAATATCTTTTCTGAAATCTTAAACTGTCCTATATATACGCATTCCTAACTTTGTGGATTTTTTATCTTTGGAGCCCACCGGTTCTTAAAAAGGAGAAAATATGTCTTTTCCACTCATGCCCAAAGCAACGGCTGTATGGCTAATAGATAATACAGCACTCAGTTTTGACCAGATTGCTGATTTTTGCGGATTGCACTCATTAGAAGTCAAAGGCATTGCGGATGGCGATGTCGCGCAAGGCATTAAAGGTCTTGACCCAATTAGTAACGGTCAAGTGACTCGTGATGAACTGGAAAGATGTCAGCAAGACCCTGANTCACGTCTAAAACTCTCAGAAAGCAGNAGTAATCTGCCTGAGCAAAAANAGAAAAAAGGCGCAAANTATACNCCCCTATCTAAAAGACAAGAACGTCCAGACGCTATTTATTGGCTTGTTCGCAATCACCCAGAACTAAATGATGCCCAAGTAAGCCGCCTGATCGGAACAACAAAGCCGACAATTCAGTCTATCCGCAAACGAGATCACTGGAATATGGGGAGCCTGAAGCCTGTTGATCCTGTCACATTGGGTTTGTGCAAGCAAATTGACCTGGATACAGAAGTTGAGAAAGCTGCCAAGCGCGTCGCTCGCCAGCAGAAAAAACTGAACAAAACAGCCACTTCAGATGTCACTCTTCTACCGGCTGATACGATTCTTAAGCCTGAAATTCCTAAATACGAAGAGGACAAGCCTCTACCAAGCGCAGAGCCTTCAGATGTCTTTGGCGAAATTCCTACCCCAGCAAGCCTGCCCGCAGAGGAAGAAACTCCGAGCGCGGAGACTGTTTTCGGCAATTTTGGCACCTCAACGGATGAAGATAACTAGACTTTTAAACGTTCCATTTCTTCTTTGATGCGAAGTTTCTTAAGCTTTAAGGCATTCAGCATCATCTGATCCGGATTTGGCCGATTTGTTTCGTTTTTGATTTTACTTTCCAATTCTGCATGACGTTCATGTAGTTTTGAAAAACGCGCTTCACTAGTCATTTACAATCATCCTATTCGTCATAGTAGACTGCCAGAGCCATTTCATCTTGTCGAATCTGGCTGTGGATAAACTTTTCACTCTAGGCAAACGTCAGAAAAACTTGCCAAAAAGTAATTTATACTGTTAATTCCGTCTTTCTTCTGAAACCGGAGATAAGCTATGTTGCAAGCACTTGTTTCGATCATTATGGGCAGTCAATCTGATTGGCCGACAATGTCGCATGCTGCCGAAACTTTGGAAGCCTTCGGCATTCCTTATGAATGTAAGATTGTTTCGGCTCATAGAACACCCCAACGACTTTATGACTTTGCACATCAGGCAAAAGATAGGGGCATACAAGTCATTATCGCAGGTGCTGGTGGTGCGGCGCATTTGCCGGGTATGACCGCGGCAATAACACCTTTACCCGTTTTTGGTGTTCCTATTGAAAGCAAAGCTCTCAGCGGGCAAGATTCCCTCTATTCAATTGTACAAATGCCTGCAGGAATTCCCGTCGGCACACTCGCTATCGGNAAGCCTGGTGCNATTAANGCAGCTTTATTGGCTGCATCNGTNTTATCTTTATCCGACGAAACAATCTCCCAAAAACTGGATGCCTGGCGTCAGGAGCGTACAGATATGGTTGCCCTCGAACCTTCTAATGAGAAATGACAAAGCAAGCTCCCCCTCTTCGCTCTGGCAGTATTATAGGCATTTTAGGAACTGGGCAACTTGGTCGCATGCTTAGCCTCGCAGGTGCACAACTTGGGTTCAAAACACATATTTACGGCCCGGAAGAAAATGCGCCGGCCTCAGAAGTCTCATGGCAAACTACAACTGCCGATTATAAGGATGAAAAAGCACTGGCAAGTTTCGCCCAATCAATAGATGTGTTGACCTATGAGTTTGAAAACGTCCCTGAGGAAACAGCGAATTTTCTGTCTAAGTTTGTTCCCGTTCGCCCGCCAGTTCGCGCTTTAGAGGTCGCTCAGGACCGTCTAAATGAAAAAAACTTTCTAAAAGATTGCGGACTTTCAGTTGCAGATTTTCAAGATATCAAAACTTATGAGGACCTACAGACTGCTCATCAGCGCTTTGAAGGTAAAGGGATTATCAAAACCCGTCGATTTGGATATGACGGCAAAGGTCAGTGGCGCATGACCCCCGAGACTGACTTAACAGCCTTGTTTCACGAAATTGATAACCGACCGGCTATCTGTGAAGCATTTATTCCATTTTCTGGTGAGGTCTCAGTTGTAGCAGCGCGTAGCGTATCGGGAAAAACGGCAACCTTTGATATGGCTGAAAATATTCATGAAAACCACATCCTTCGTCATAGTTTTGTACCAACTGGACTGGCGGAAAACTTAAAACAACAAGCCTGTAATATGGCGTGTCACTTGTTGATGGAACTCGACTATATTGGTGTGCTTACATTAGAAATTTTTGTATATCAGGATAAATTACTGATTAATGAAATTGCGCCGAGGGTTCACAATTCCGGTCACTGGACAATTGATGCCTGTGCAACAGACCAGTTTGAACAACATATGCGCGCCGTTGCTGGATGGCCTCTTGGCTCTACCCAACGGCAATATGATGCTGTTATGACAAATTTACTGGGCTCTGAAATCAACCATATTGACACGCTATCAAAAGACCAAATGACTAAAATTCATTTCTACGGAAAACATGAAGCCAAAGCTGGACGCAAAATGGGGCATATCTCTAGGCTATTCGAAGCTGGGCAAAGACCTAATATTGAGGGATATAAATTATTTTAGCGGTATCGGAATTTAGCCAGAGTCTCTAATGGATTTCCAAGTCTATCTTTAAGTTCTCTAAACTTAGCTTTCACTTTTTCAATCTGCATGACATTGTCAATCCGGCGGTCAAGAAACGCCCAGCTATCCATAGACTCTGCACTGTCATCATTTAACCAAAATAGCCTTGTTGCGCTATAGACAGCCGCTAGTGTTGTGCGTTTTGTATAAAAGTTAAAATCTGTACTCTCATCACCTGTTGATCGCCACATTACATCAACTGTATGTGCAATACATATGCTTGCGTCTCTTGCATTGCCGGGTAATGCGAGCATATTAAAGGCACGGCGAGCAATTTCTTTTTTATCTGTATCGACCTCTAATCTGATTTTAACGGCACTTTTAATTCGTTCACGGATTTTCATGCTTTCAATATCAAGCGTAGCCAGTTTAGTTTCCATCTCAGCAACACCATCACGAACAAAATAAATTGCTAAATCTATTCCACCCCGTGGAAAAGCAAGAGCCACTTCTGAAGGTTCAATACCTACAGATTGAGCTGCTTTCTCAACCACAGCATCTGTGAAGCCGTCAAAGGCTAAGTAAGCCAATGCTGCTTGCAAAATTTCTGCTTTATTAGTTTCTGATATCTCGTAACCACTCATATGTTAAATATGGCCTCTCGAATACGTCCCGACAAGTCGAAATACTTCAACAACTATCAAAATACTATTACCTGTTTTTTGCACCTGAGACTAGACAGGTAAGGCGTTATTTGCTATCCACATTTTTCATATTTGAACACTCTAAAATGGAGTTAATTAGGTGCAGGTATCTGTTCGAGATAATAACGTAGATCAGGCTTATAAAGTTCTTAAAAAGAAACTTCAGCGTGAAGGTGTATTCCGTGAAATGAAATTACGGGACCATTATGAAAAGCCCTCGGAAAAAAAAGCACGCGAAAAGGCTGAGTCAATCCGCCGTGTTCGTAAGCTGGCACGTAAAGCTGCTCAACGCGAAGGTATGGTTACCGGTCGACGTAAGCGCTAATAGCCTTATTATCCAAAATAAAAAACCCCGCTCCAAATGGCGGGGTTTTCTCGTTCTGATTGAAGTCTGACTGATTACATCGCTTTAACGATGTTTTCGACCATTTTCTTAGCATCAGCAAACAGCATCATTGTATTATCTCTAAAGAATAATTCGTTCTCAACACCAGCATAACCTGATCCCATGCCACGCTTGATAAACAAAACAGTTCCGGCTCTTTCAACTTCCAGAATTGGCATGCCATATATTGGGCTTTGCGGATCAGTTTTAGCCGCAGGGTTGGTTACGTCATTAGCACCGATTACAAAGGCGACATCTGCTTGGGCAAATTCACTGTTGATGTCTTCAAGCTCATAAACCTCGTCATAAGGCACATTTGCTTCAGCCAATAGCACATTCATGTGACCTGGCATTCTGCCCGCAACAGGGTGAATAGCATATGAAACTTTAACACCTTCAGCTTTTAAAGCATCCGCCATTTCACGAAGCGCATGTTGGGCTTGTGCAACCGCCATACCATAACCTGGCACAATAATGACTGACCCAGCATTTTTCATAATAAAGGCGGCGTCATCTGCACTACCCTGCTTTACTGGGCGTTGTTCAACCTGTCCACCGGATGTAACCACACCACCATCCCCGCCAAAGCCGCCAAGAATAACGGAAATGAAGGATCTGTTCATGCCTTTACACATAATGTAGGAGAGAATTGCACCCGAAGAACCGACAAGAGAACCAGTGATGATCAACGCCATGTTATTCAAGGTAAAACCAATACCAGCAGCCGCCCAGCCTGAATATGAATTCAGCATAGAAACAACAACCGGCATGTCAGCTCCACCAATCGGGATGATAATTAAAAACCCTATAATGAAAGACATGAGCGTGACGAGCAGGAATAATCCAATTGTCTGATTAGACGGATCGAGGCAAAGGATAACTATGCCACCGACAATGCCAACAAGCAGAAGTAAGTTAATAAGATGTCTCAGCGGAAGAATAATCGGCGCACCGGACATAGTTCCTTGAAGCTTGGCAAAAGCAATAATGGAACCAGAAAATGTGATAGCCCCGATTGCAACACCTAGAGACATCTCGATCAGACTGGCGGTTTTAATATACCCGTCTGGTGCGATACCAAAGCTTTCAGGCGCCAAATAAGCGGCCCAAGCTACGAGAACAGCCGCAAGACCTACTAAGGAGTGGAAGGCCGCCACGAGCTGCGGCATCGCCGTCATGGAGATGCGTCTAGCAATGATGCTACCTATGACACCACCAATAACAATACCGGCAACGACCAATTGAACGACTGAAGGGTTGCTCATATCAATACTCGGGTCAAATAGCGTCGTGGCTATAGCGATTGTCATACCGACAATACCGAAATAATTTCCTTGTCTGGATGTTTCGGGAGAACTCAATCCCCTCAGGGCCATTATGAAAAATACGCCTGAGACAAGATATAAAATTGCAGAAATATTAGCGTCCATCTCCG
>NYTN01000016.1 GCA_002683515.1 Rhodobiaceae bacterium | reverse complement strand
ATAAAACAATTTAATAATGGCAAAACAATCCTATAAAGATAAAAACGGAACAACGCGCGTCGGTGATGCTTTGCGTTGGTTGGTCGCTCGTGGAAAAGTTGTTGCGCCAGAAATTTTAGACATTGCCGGTAAAATTACCGGGATTGAATCGTTGAATTTATTAAGCGATAAAATTAAAAGCGACGGCCAATTGTCTGAAACCGACAAACAAATGTTGTTGGCGGAATTAGAATTTGACGTCATTGAAATGCAAGAAGTCACGAAACGTTGGACGTCAGATAATTTGACGGATTCATTTTTGACAAAAAACATTCGGCCCATTGTATTAGCTTTTTTAACGTTGACGTTGTTCATTTATATCATATTGGATTCGTCGATTGGTGGTTTTAATATTGCGCCACAATGGATTGATTTGTTGTCGTCGTTGTTATTACTCGTTTACGGCGGGTATTTTGGCGCTCGTTCAGCCGAAAAAATAGTCAAAACCTGGAAAAAATAAATGGCTAAAAATTTAATAAATTCTTTTTTTAAAAAGCAACGAAAAAAACGTCCAGGACGTCATTCAAAAAATAAATCGTTGTCGCAACGCAAAAAAAAATACATAGGTCAAGGACGGTAATTTGAAAAAAAATTATTTTTTTATTTTTTGTATTTTTGTAATATTAAAAATTTAAAAATATTATGGCTTCAAATTTATATTATTCAAGTGATTTTCAAAAATTATCTTTTGGTGACAATGGTTTACGAATTATTGCCGCGTCGGGAACGTCTGCAACTGGTGAAACGTTTGGAATTATACAAGCATTGGAAGATTCAACAATTAGTTGTGACATTGATTCAACCGGCGGTGACGCTTCAATTACTTCATTGGCATTAACAAAGGGCGGAATAATATTTGGAAATTTTGACGACGTTTCAGTTGCAAGTGGAAAAGTAATTTGTTATTTAAAATAATTTTATGTTAGGATTAGGACTACAAATTCACACTATAACAGAGGAAATTGCAACTATTCCAATAGGCGATTTTATAATTTTAGAAACGGGCGCATTTGTATTGGCCGAAAACAACAATAATTTAATAATAGAATAAAAATAAAAAAATGGCAAATAAAAAATTTAGTGATTTTGATTTAAAAACAAATTCGTCCGACGTCGCGTTTGTAGTTGGTTTTAATGGTAGCGACAATGTAAGAATCGCGCCGTCAAATTTAGTTGTTGGTACTACGCCCGGCGGTAGTGACACACAAATACAATTCAATAATAGTGGCGCTTTTGGTGCCGGTTCTTTTTTGACAACAAACAAGTCAAACAATTTAGAGGTTGCATTTGAATTAGGTTTAAAAGGCGACGGCGGATCAAATCAAGGATTGTTAAAACTTTATTGTGAAGCGGGAACCGCTCATCACGTTGGTATTAAAGGGCCTTTGCATTCGGGTGGCAGTTCGTACACTTTACAATTACCCAATGCTTTACCAAATGTAGCCAATCAAATATTAGAATCAAACGCTTCGGGCGCTTTGTCTTGGATAGCAACACCAAGCGGCGCCGGTGGAGTAACTTCAATTGTAGCGGGTACTGGTATATCAGTAAACCAATCTACTGGTGCAGTTACTGTTAGTGCTTCTGGTGGTGGTGGTGGTGCTTCGGACTTAAATGGTTTGAGTGATTGTTTAGTTAGTACGCAATACCAAAGTCAATATATTGGTAATGTACCAGCAAATTCAACAACCGCTGAAAGAAATGTCACACTTGGTTTTGATGCGGGTAATTCTATTACAAACGGGAATAATAATGTTTTTCTAGGTTATTATGCGGCTTTTAATTCAACTTGGTGTGAAAATGCTGTTGCTATTGGCGAAAGAGCTGCACAATCTAATGTTAATAGACATTCATTTGTCGCGATTGGTTATCTGGCTGCACAAAACAACACAACGAATATGACCTATGGAACTTTTGTTGGTCGTGAAGCGGGAAAGGGTAGCAGTAACAACGCGGGAGCGGTTTGTATTGGTATGCAATCAGGCTTAATCTCGGCTGGAGAACAAGCGGTCGCAGTAGGACAAAATGCGGGTAGAAATAACACTGTTCAGGGAACTGTATCAGTTGGTTATCAGGCTGGATATAACCAAACAACTGGCGCAAACAACACACAAATAGGATTCAATTCTGGTTTTTCAAACACAACTTCTGGATATAGAACAATGCTTGGTTATGAAGCCGGAAAAAGTCACACTGGTATGTTTTCGACTGGTATTGGTATGCAAGCCCTCAAGGCCGGTAGTGGAATGTTAAACGTCGCAGTTGGTTCTAATTCTATGAAAAACAATAGCGGTTCAAGAAGTGTTGCAGTAGGACATCAATCTATGTTAGGTTGTACTGCTGCTGATGATTGTGTTGCTATTGGTGTTGATACTTTAACAAGTTCAAACGCGGGAGATTATAATATTGCTATTGGAACCAATTCTCTACAACAATGTACGTCTGATAAAAATACCGCAGTAGGTTATGATTCTGCTAAAACTTTAACTAGTGGGGAGAATAATGTTGCGATAGGTTATCAAGCTGCAAGTTCTATTGGAACTGGTTTTCAAAATGTTGCTATTGGAGCAGAATCTTTAAAAAATGGTGTTAATAAATTTGGAAATACTGTAATAGGCTATTTGTCTGGTCAATACGCTGCTGCAAATTTAAACACTTTTGTAGGTAAGGAAGCAGGAAGAGGTAGCTCTAGTGGTACTGTTTCTGGTTTTGCTAATGTTGTTGTAGGTGGTAGTGCTTATAATAATTTTACTACTGGTAGTGGTAATGTGGTATTAGGATATCAAGCATTAATTAATGGAGTTCATACTGGAAGCAACAATATTTTTGTTGGTAGGGATATTTTAAATGGTACTGCATTTACTGGAAGTAATAGTATGGCTATTGGTTATGTTGCTGCTCCGTCTTCTGGAAGTGTATCTAATGAAATAACTTTAGGTAATTCAAGTATAACTGCTTTAAGATGTGCGGTTACTTCTATTACATCATTATCAGACGAAAGAGATAAATCAGAAATTAAAGATTTAGAATACGGATTAGCTTTTATTGATGCTTTGCAGCCAAGAGAATTTGTTTGGAATAACAGACCAGAAACAAAAAAAGAAACTGATGAAAATGGTAACGAAACAGAAGTAGAATTTAACTCTGCTAATAAAGGTAAAAAAGATTTTGGTTTTATAGCACAAGAAGTACAAGAATTAGACAACGAAACTTTAAGATTAGTTTATTCTGAAAATGAAGAAAAATTAGAATTAAGTTACGGAAAACTTGTACCGATATTAGTTAAAGCAATACAAGAATTAAAAGAAGAAGTTGAATTATTAAAAGCAAAATAATGTATAGAAACGTAGTAACAACAGAAAACACAGAGGAAAGCAATAAAGAGATAATTTCTTCACAGATACCAGACCAATTAGCACAGATAGCTGATGACGAGAACGTAGAAGCGATTAAACAACATTTTAAATTTGTATTAGCAAATGACTTTTATAAAGATGAGTTAAGCGCCGAACAGATCACAGAAATGGAATCTTATTTGCCGAGCGATTACCAAGACGATTTTGAAGATTTGCCACAATAATTTGTATATTTGCATAAATTATAATTATGGAAATCACAAAAGAACAAATCGCAAAAGTAAACGCAATCATTAACACATTGCCAATTGCAGTATTAGCACAAGCGCAAGAGATTGTCAAAGTGTTAAACGAATCAATCCAAACAGAGGACGAAGAATAAATTTAATTTAGCATTTTAAAATTTTGTATTTTTGTACAAACAACAAAAATGACAATTTTAGACAAAGCAAAATTTCTTCTTATTCCGTCCGGTTACAAATCCGCAAAAGTTTATTCAATTTTCCCAAGTTCTGGCGCATTTGATTTTACATTTGCGCGAACCGGTGACGACGCTACGCGTCAAAATGTTAACGGTTTAATTGAAACAAAAAGCGCCAATATACCACGTTTAAACCATTACAATAATGGTTGCCCGTCTTTAATTTTAGAGGGTTCCGCAACAAATATTCAAGTAAGATCGGAAGAATTTAACAATGCGGCTTGGACCAAACGAATTGATTTGACGGTAACTGCAAATCAAGTAAATTCACCAACTGGACAATTAGAAGCGGACAAAATTCAAAGAGGTTCAACAAGTGGTTCCAATAATTATATTTATGATTATGCAACCAAGTCATCAGCATCGCAATTGTCTGTTGCTACATCTATTTTTGTGAAACAAGGTGAGGGAGATTTTTTTGCCTTTAGATCGCAAGGTTTATATGTAAATGGTAGGGGTGACGCCATTTATCAATTTAGTACAAATACGCTAACAACAAGCGCAACGGGCCAATTTTCAGTCATCAATTCAAGTGTTGAACAATATCCAAATGGTTGGTTTAGAATTTCTGTCACATTTAACACCGATACACACACACAAATTTCAACTTATTTTTGCCCAAGAGCAACAACCGGGACAATAGACACATCAGACACATCAACAACTTCCTTTGTTTATTTATGGGGTTGCCAAGTTGAGGAATCAACCGGTTCATCGTCTTATATTAAAACAGAGGGAAACCCGGTCACACGTAATTTTGATAATTGTGTGAACACTTTAACATTTACATTGGGCGCCGATGCGACGTTTTATTTTGATTTTAATGTTGAAACACATAAAACAAACGGCGAACGTTTATTTGCCGGTACAAATTCCGGATTAAATAAATTTTTAAGATTGCAAACTTATAAAAGTGGATTAAATTATTTTTCCTATATAAGTGCATCGTCAAACAATGGAACATCAAACACATTAATATCAACATCTGAAAATTTAGTTCCATTTTTTCAGCGCAATAAATTGGCAATTCAATTGTCCGGTAATACTTTTAAAATATTTTTAAATGGTTCACAAATAAAAACCGGAACGGTGACGGGTAATTTTGACGTTTTAAATGGCGAAGCAATTGTTTCAGATTTTGGCGAATCAGTTACTGGTAATTCAACGCGAAAAATATTTACGCACGCAATATTTGACGAAACATTGACAACAACCGAATTAACAACATTAACAACACTTTAAAATAAAAAAAATGATTGTTAAAAAATACGAATTTCCAAGCGAAAAAAAAGCTAACGAATACATAAAAAAATTGCCACATCAAATTGATGACGACGGAAACGAACAACCAACGCATAAAAATACAATTGTAAAGTTAGGTTTTATTTGCATTATTGACGGCGAATATAATGATCAAGGCGAAGAAATCCAAGCGCCAGAATTTGCGAAAAAATATTCCGTTGACGTACTTTGGCGCGATTCAATCCGTCCGGTTAATGAGGAAACAGAAATTGAGGGCGATTTAACTTTGGATTTATGGGCCGATTATGAAATCATTTTGGAAAATGAGGGCGTTCACGAATTTATGGGCGTTAAATACATCAAATAATTAAAATAAATATTTCGTATATTTACAAAAAATTTAATAAACTTAAAAAATAAATAAATGGCAACAACGGGAGTTTTTAACGGGACAAACTTATTATTAAAAATTGAGGGAGCAACAGTCGGACACACGACATCTTGTTCGCTTTCATTATCAATGGACACGCCGGAAGCGACAACAAAAGATTCCGCCGGGTTTTCAGAATACATCGCCGGAGTTAAAGGCGGCGAAATATCATTCGAGGGTCTTGTGGCTTACGATGATACGTCAAACGCGATTGAAATGGCCGATTTTTTATTGGCACGAACGCAATTAACTTGTGTATTTGGAACAACAGAAAGTGGCGACGCTATATATACCGCAGAGGGATTTTTAACATCTGTTGAAATGGCGGGCGAAATGGAAGCGGCCGTAACATATTCAGGATCAATAACAATAACTGGAGCAATTACGAAGTCCACAAACTAAAAATTAAAAGTTTATTATTTTCGGCCGCCGTCATATTTTTGGCGGTGGCTTTTTTATTTATTAACGACAAACAACAACAAAAATGGCAAACAAACAAAAAGGCTACATTGACATCAATGTCGGTGGCAAAAAACGAACACTTCATTTTTCAATGAATTTTTGGTCCGAATTCACGGAACAAATGGGAATTTCACTTCAAGACATCGGAAACGTTTTTCAAAACGGTATTTCATTAAAAGGATTGCGGGCGCTTATTTATTCCGCGATATTAGCAAACGACCAGGAAAACGGAAACGACGTTGATTATAATATTTTTACCGTCGGCGCTTGGTTGGACGATTTGGAAGCGGAAACAATCAACGACATTGTGAACGCAATGTTGCAATCCAAAATTTTGGGCAACTCGTTAAACGCCGAAATGGAAAAGCCGGGAAAGGTGAAGCCGTCAAAAAAGTAAATTTTGAAACTTTAACCGATTATTATATCGGTTTGATTGGCATAAAACCAAACGATTTTTGGCGGCAAACGTGGCGTGAAAACGGATTAATCGCCGAACACTATCACAACAACATAAATTTGCAATGGGAACAAACGCGGTATTTAGCCGCAATGATTCACAATGTCCAATGTCAAAAGAAATCGCAAATGTTGAAACCGGAACAATTGTTTGAATTGCCGGTTGACAAAAAACGTCAAGTTGAGCGCGCCAAACCAAAATCAACACGCGAACAAATGGAAGCGTTTGAATTAAAAGCAAAACAAATGAATAATAAAAAGGCGTTGAAATAAAAGCGTCTTTTTTTTTGTATTTTTGTTTAAAATATTTCCTTTATGGCCGAATCAAATTTAAAATTAAATATCACCGGCGATTCGTCGAAATTAAAATCTGCTTTAAGTTCTGCGAGTTCAAAATTACAATCTTTTGGTTCGAAAATGCAAAGCGTTGGAAAATCAATGTCCACACGTTTGACGTTGCCTTTAGTTGCTGCGGGTGCTGCTGCTACAAAAATGGCTTTTGACTTTGACAAATCAATGTCACAAATCGAATCATTGGTCGGTATTGCCGGCGACAAAGTTAAAGAAATGGGCGAAGCGGCCAAAAAAATGGCCGTTGATACCGGGCGAAGTGCAAACGAAGCCGCCGAAGCGTTGTTTTTTATAACGTCCGCCGGTTTAAGAGGTGCCGACGCAACCGACACATTGAGCGCGTCTTTAAAGGCCGCCGCGGTTGGATTGGGTGAAACAAAAACAATTGCCGATTTAGCAACGTCCGCAATGAATGCGTATGGGGTTGAAAATTTGAACGCAACCGGTGCAACTGATATTTTGGTTGCTGCGGTTCGTGAGGGAAAATTGGAAGCATCTGAATTAGCCGGCGCAATGGGTGGCGTCATTCCGATCGCTTCAAATATGGGCGTTGGATTTGACGAAGTCGGCGCGGCATTGGCTGCAATGTCCCGAACGGGAACAAACGCGGCAAATGGCGCCACACAATTGACCGCAATTTTAGCGTCGATAAAAAAACCAACAGAACAAAGCGCCGAAGCAATGTTGGCGTTGGGGACTTCGCAACAAGAAATTTCTCAATCATTAGCCGAAAGGGGTTTAATGCCTACATTAATGGATTTGTCGGCACGTTTAGAACAAACCGGAATGGACGCCACGGCAATATTTCCAAACATTCGGGCGTTAAAAGGGGTTTTAGATTTAACCGGAAAAGGTGCTGCGGATAATATTAAAATATTTGATGCTTTAGGCAACACAATGGGCGCGACAGACGAAGCGTTTAATAAAACATCACAAACGGCGTCATTTAAAGTGACGCAAGGTTTGAACGCAATGAAAACGTCGTTGTTGTCAATAGGTCAAACAATCTTGGTAACGGTTGCGCCGGCAATTCAAAAGATTGGCGCGTTTATGACTAATTTATCGGAAAAATTTAACGCATTATCCCCAACAGTTAAAAAAATGATTGTTGTATTTGGTGGCGTTGTCGCGGCTTTGGGGCCAGTTATTGCTATAATTGGAACACTTTTAACAATGGCGCCCGCAATTGGTGCAGCATTGACTTTAATGACCGGGCCTATTGGATTGGTTGTCGCTGCATTGACCGCAGTTGGCGTTGTTATTTATAAAAATTGGTCTGGCATAAAAGCCGCATTAATAAAAATCGGAAATTATTTTATTGATTTATATAATAATTCGTTGCCAATACAATTAGCGGTGGACGCGATTATAATGCAATTTAAAAATTTGGTTGCGGTTGGAAAATTTGTTTTTTCAACATTGGTCACAATATTAAAAACGGCCGGCAAAAATATTGTTTCAATATTGGGCGGCGTTGGTGATATTATAATGGGAATTTTTACGTTCGACGCGGAAAAAATAAAAGCCGGTTTTATTAGCGCTTCAAAAGGCATAAAAGACAATATGTTGAACGCCTTTAATAAAATTAAAACCGATGCCAAAACATTAGGCTCGAGCGTTGTTGATAATTTTAACGAAGCATTAGAGCAAAAACAAATTGCGCCAATTGTGGTTCCGGTGGCGGTTGTTTCAGCCGGTGACGGTGGCGGACAAGCGGCAGCCGGTGGCGGTGGCGGAACAACAACAACGTCCGTCGGTGGTGGTGGTTTAGGTGGTCAAGGACGTGGAACGGTTTCAGGTGTTTCAACGCTCGAATCTGGCGGTATTATGACACCAATCACAAACGCAATAAAAGCCGACACGGCGGGAATCCCGGCGGCAATGAGTGAACAACAAATGGTTTTGGCCGAACAACAAGCCATTGCAATGGAAAACGCCGCAATGTTTAACAATGAAATTGGAAACATTATCACGGGTGGTTTAAATCAATTAGCAACCGGAATCGGTGAAGCATTGGGACAAGCTATTTCGGGCGGCGGTAATTTATCGAAAAAACTTGCAAAAGTTGTTTTGACAACTATTGGAACAATGGCGGTTCAAATGGGAAAACTTGCAATCGCAATTGGAATTGGGGTTGAAAAAATTAAAATTGCTTTAAAGTCATTAAATCCGGCGGTTGCTATTGCGGCCGGTATTGCATTGGTTGCATTGGGTTCATTTGCAAAATCGCAAGCCGGAAAAATAGGAAGCGGCGGCGGTGCAACCGCATTCGCCAACGGTGGTATTGTTAGCGGCCCCACAATGGGATTAGTTGGTGAATATCCAGGTGCGCGACAAAATCCAGAAGTCATTGCGCCACTTAATAAATTACAATCAATGATTGGTGGCGGCGGTCAAAATATAAATGTTGGCGGTCAAATACGATTAGAGGGCCAAGATTTATTAATCGCGATTGAACGCGCGAATGAAACCGCCGATCGTTTATTTTAAAATACAAAAAAAATGATTGAATACATTTTAGCCGAAAACAATGATTTTATTATTTCTGAAAATAATTTTACTTTAGCTACTGAACAAAGTGACGATTTAGAATATAATATAAAATACCAATTAAATTTTTCGGACGTTTTAGGAAACGGAAAACAAATTCAGATTCTTAAAAAAAATTATTCGGGTGATGTTCTGCCTATTGTAGGCGCGGGAAATCCGGTCACAATTCAATGGAACGCAAAAGATGATTTTTATTCGCCGATAATTGGTTCAAGTTGTACTCTCAATTTAATGGTGACCGATTCCGTTCAATATGACGATTTTTATAAATTCGACGAGCGAGAATATAAAGTAAAAATTAACTACGCAAAAAGTGAGGTTGATTCTTACATTGACCGTGTTGAAATTGAGGGGGGTTTATATGAAAGCGCGGAATGTATTTCAAATGTAATTCCAAATTTTGAAACATTATCAACAACGTATCGTCATCGCGTAATTGATGACGGCGGATTTGTTGAAAGTTTAAATTGTATTCAAAGCGAAATAACCGATTCAAACGTTTATAATTTTGATACGTATTGGACGGGATTTTTAGTTGTTGATAGGTTTAAAGAAAAATTGACACCGTTTCCGTTTCCAATTTCATTAAAAGCGCTTGACGGTTTGGGAACACTTAAAAAATTCAACGCTCCAATTTTTACAAATGATTCATCAGTTCCGGCAGCACAAACCCCAAGCGGCGGAACACCAACGGGGACAACCGGTTTATTAGATAGCACAAGAATTGCAAATATTTTGCAAAATTTAGGTTTGGATTTACCTTTATATTTTACAACAGATATTGCGGCACGTGACGAAGATTTGGGCGAAGTTGTTTTTCCGTTTACAAAAACATTTCCGGCCGGTAAATTTGAATTTACAAAACAATATGATTTATATGACGCAAAAACACAATTAGAATTGTTATTGACGTTGTATCATTGTAGGATTTTCCAATCACTTGGACGTTGGTATATTGTTCAAAATTCAAATATTTTTGATCAAAATGTAAAAAACAATATTACAACATCTGTCGCAACCGGGACGGTCCCAACGGGCATTCGCAACAGTATTACAACACAAATAACAAATCAGAAAAAAGAAGTTTTAAAAACTGTTATCATAAATTCAACGGCAACGGCTCAATCGCCAACACATAATAAAGACGTTTTAAAAATAGCGCCCAAAAATTTAATACCAATTAAAAACGATTTAGTTCGTGAGTTTATACAACCTTTAAATGAAAACGTAAGAGAAGCATCATCAACACAATTAAATTTTGCTAATTATAATTATAATCCAGGTTTTGAATATGGGACATTTGGTTGGATTATTACTGGAACAAACGCAAGTTTGTCATCAACCGACACGGTGCAACAAGGAAGAAACACAATGAGGATTTCGGATTCGGTTTCGACCGGTTCATCGACGGTTGTTTGTTTTGAAAGCAATACAAGTTTACCGAATTGTTATCCGGTTGTAGGTTTAAGCAAACAAAGTTTAGAAGAATATTTTGCTGACGGTGGTGGTTTTGTAGCGCCAAGAGCATTTAATGTTAATTTTGATGATTTTATGGGTATTAGTTTAAATATTGGATATTTTATTGAAGCTAACGCGTCAAAATCTACTGTTATAACTAATAAAGTTACTTTAAGATATCAGATTTTTTTCGAAATTGATCCGTGCGCAACCGCGGATTATTCAGATGTTTATTATAATGACACAAATCAAAATTGGGTTAGTGGTGCATATGTAAACAAAAAAGATGTTCAAACTTTTAATTCTTGGCAAAGTATTAAATTTAATTTAAAGGGTTTGCCGTGGGCCGGCGTGGTTGGTTCCGGTAGTAATTACGACAAAACGCCAATCGGCAAACTAAAAGTAATTATTTTGAATCCAGAAGTTCCGACATCATTCACCGATTATAAAGCGTTATATTTTGACAATGTAGCATTTCAAACCGAAAGGGCGGTTTTAGCTTCTTTTATGGAAACATTCTTTACAAATGGTGGAACAACATTTTCAAGAAATGGCGACGATGTTGGCAATCTTAACAAAAATTTTAAAGAGGTTGCGCGACGTCAATCAATTATTGAGGTTTCAAATACTAAAAAACAAAAAGTTCCTTATTTGTTTAATATTAGGACAGAGTTAACAACTTTCCCGTTAGTAAATGCCGGGCCGGGGCCTTATGAGGTAACAATGCCAGGAATTACTGGAATGATGTTTCCAAACGCTGAAACATTTTATTGGTATCGCACGCGCGACAATTACAACGCGGGCGTTGGTTTAACTAATTTTTATAAATCTTTACACCGGATTAGTTCGCAAATGATTATGAATGATTTTCGCGATTTTGTTACTCAATACGAGGGTTCATTTCGTGAAACACAAACCAGACCGTTGGCGCTAAACAATAGAATTTTATTTGATTGGCCGAATGTACTTTCAGAACCGCAACCGGCAATCATTGATAAATTAAAGTACAATGTTAAAAACGCGGAATTCAAAGTGACTTCACACATTCCAAATGATGACGATGACGTTTCATTAGATTTTATTGTAACGACGGAATAAAATATTTTCTTTGTTTGTCGGCCGTCGTGATTTATTTTTAGGTTGCGGCGGTTTTTTTTTAAAATATTTTTTTTATTTAAAAGAAATTTTTTATTTTTGTGGCCAACACAATTTGAAAAATATGTTTGAAAATAAATTCAAAGCGGAATTAAAACGCCTTAATTTAAAACGTTATAATGTTTGCGAAATGCTACGTTGCACAATGCCAACATTAAAATCACGTTTACAAAATCCGGATTCATTTACAATTGCAGAAGTCACTATTTTAAGCGGCGCCGGTTTTGCGATTTCTGAAATCCTGGAAATTTAATCACCTTTAAAATTTAATAGAATGAAAACAATAAACATAAAAGGGCGGGAATATATCACCGTCAACGAACGTCTAAAATATTTTAGAAGCGAACCAACATTTGACGGTTGGCAAATAAAAGAATCATTGGTTCATATTGACGACAAAGAGGGCGTTTTTAAAGTTGTTATTTGCGACGACAAAGGCGTTGAAATCGCTTCGGCGCATTCACAAGAATATCGCGATTCGTCTTATATAAACAAAACGTCATTTGTTGAAAATGGTTTCACGTCGGCATTGGGCCGCGCGTTGGGTTATTTAGGCGTCGGAATTGACACGTCAATCGCATCAGCGAATGAAGTTCAAAACGCCGTTAAAAATCAAAGCGATGAAAAGCTAAAAACAAAAGACGCAAAAAAATGGCTTACAGACGCGCAATTTAATGCGACAATGAAAGCAACAAAGGAACAAGCGGAAAAGGTATTGGCCGGCTTTAAAATGAAAAAAGAATACCAAGAACAAATAAAACAAAAGTTTAATATTTAAAATCAATAAAAATGGCTTACGAACATCAAAATGGAAATGGTAGTTTATTTAAAAACACCAACAAAACAAATGACAATCAGCCGGATTATTCGGGTTCGATTAAATTACAAGACGGTAGCAATCAACAAATTGCCGCTTGGATAAAAGAGGGCGCAAAAGGAAAGTTTTTTTCAATCAAATTATCCGATCCATACGTTAAACCAGAAGCGGCAACAGTCGCCGAAACGTCCGACGATTTACCTTTTTAATCGGTAAAATGACAAACAAAGTGAAAAGCGGTTTCAGATATGAAGCCGTTTTTTTTTAAAATAATTTTGTAAATTGAAAAAATATTTTTAGTTTTATACAAAATTAACAAAATGGAAAATTCAGTATTAAAGTTTTTGTATTACCGAATTGACGCAATGCAAAAAGAAATTGAAAAACTAAATAAAAAAAATAAAAAGTTAAAAAGAATTATTAAAGAAATAAACAACTATAAAATTATAGAAAATGAAAACGCAATTTGATTCAAATGAAAAATATCATTCGTCGCCTGGAATAAGCGCGTCGGGTTTAAAAGCTATTTATAAAAAATCTGTATATCATTTTATTAACCAAAAACCGTTTGAGAGTTCAGCAATGGCGCTTGGAACGGCCGTTCATTGTGCAATGTTAGAACCGGATTTGTATTATAAGGAATTCCACGTAATGCCGAAAATTGATCGCCGGACAAAAGCCGGAAAAGAACAATTTGAATTGGAACAAAAAAAGGCCACCGGCAAAAAAATGGTTTCTTTTGACGACCATAATAAAATTACTAAAATTTTAGAAAATTTTCGCAATCACGATTTGGCGCAAAAATATTGTCAAGGTGAAATTGAATTATCGCATTATGGCAAACACGACGGTTTGGACGTTCGCGTTCGTCCGGATTGTTTGAATCGCGTTTCTGGTTTTATATCGGACGTCAAAACTTGTCAAGACAATTCACCAATCGCGTTTCGCCGGGACGTTTACAAATACGCTTATCATTTACAAGCGGCGTTTTATATGGACAACTGCGGCGTTGATAATTTTAAATTCATTGCGGTCGAAACAAATTACCCGTTCACGGTTGAGGTTTACACATTAAGCGACGAAATGATTGAACAAGGCCGCAAGGCCTGGAAACGCGCGTTTAGTGATTGGAAAATATATTGTGACACCGGGGTTGTTTCCGGCTTCACTTGGAATGAGTTTCACGACGACGGAAGTTTAATTTTGTAATATTATGGAATTAGAATATTTAATAAAAAAAGTAAACAAACACTTTAATTGTGACATCACGCAAAACAGTCGTGAACGTGAATTGGTTATGGCGCGAGCGGTTTATTTTTGGTTGGCGAAATATACAAGCAAAAAATCAATGAAAAAAATAGGTGCGGCCGTTGGACGTGATCACGCTTCGGTCGTTTATGCTTTATCGAATTTGGATAATTGGATTAAATGGGACGATTTTTTCCGCGTTGATTTTGAAACGTTGAAAATGATTGTTTTAAGCAGCTACGAAACCGAAAAAATTACCGCTGAATCATTACTTTATAAATACAATAATTTAGTAATTGAAAACGATGTATTAAAAAAACAACTTAAAAAATATCAAAAATGAATCTAAAAAACAATTTGAAAAAAAATAAACATTCCATTTATTGTGATATTATTGACGCCGATTATGATTTTATCCGATGTGAATTTGCTGCAACATCATCGGTAATAATAGAGACAAAAAAATATGATTACATTGATTTAACAAAATCTAATTTAATCCAATTATTGGAAAACATTGATTTCACCGACAAATATTTTTTAAATAATTTTAAAAATCACACAAAATGAATTATAAAAACCAAACAAACGCGATTGAAAACGAAACGTTTGACGCGTACCGAACACAACAAAAGCAAATTAAAGATGCAAAAAAAGTACTTAAAAACAACGGATTTGTTATATATAAAAAACTAAAATAATGAATTTAGTTTTTTTTCACCCTTGCCCGGTTTGTTTTGCGTTGTGTTTTTTGGGATATTTGTATTTTAAGAAACGTAAAAAATAAAATCAATTCCAATGGCGAATCCCTATTCAAAATATTTAAAAGGTGAGGACAAAATGCAGCGCGCAATAATTAATTATTTAGAATTACAATATCCGGAAGCGGTATTCACACACCCGATGAATGAGGGAAAACGAACACCATTTGAACAATACAAAATGAAATATTTAGGGACAAAGCCAGGAATTCCGGATTTATTAATATTTACGCCAAACGCTAATTTCAGCGGTTTAGCGCTTGAATTAAAATACAAGTATAACAAACCCACGGAAAGGCAACAAAAGTGGCTTAAATGGCTTGAAAACTGCAATTGGGCGGCTATTTGGTCAAATAATTTGGAACAATGTATTGAAACAATAGACAAATATTTTAAAAATGAATTAAAAATTACAACACAAAAATGAAATATCATACTATTTATTTTGATGACAAAAATCAAAAAATACGTTTCACACAAAGTTCACCGGACGACATCGCGGTTACATACAATTACATTGGCAAATCAACACGCGTTGAATTTGATTTATTTATTGAGTTACTTTGGTATAAATTTGAGGACGGCGACATTGATTTGGTTCAACTAAAAAGAATCTTTGAAGATTTACGTTCCTTTTGCGATCATATAAAATACAATTTGATTTTGTAAAATATATTTTTACTTTTGAATGAATGGAAAACAAAAAAAATTATTATGCCATAATACCGGCACCCGTACGGTATTGTAAAAAACTAAAAGCAAACGAAAAATTAATGTTTGGCGAATTGACCGCATTGACCAACGAAAAAGGTTTTTGTTATGCTTCAAACGATTACTTCGCGAACCTTTACGATGTTTCAAAAACAAGCGTTTCCAAGTGGATTTCTAATTTAGAAAAGAATAAATTTATTCGCCTGAAAATGATATATCAAAAGGGAACAAAGCAAATAAAAGAGCGCCGAATATATATTGCACCCCTATTGAAGAAAAATTCAATACCTATTGAAGAAAAGTTAAACACCCCTATTGAAGAAAAGTTAAAGGTTAATATAAATAACAATATAAATAATATAAAAAAAGAATATACCACAAAATCGGAAAAGCGCCAATTTGACGATAAAACGAAAACGGCGTTTCCGCATTTTGCAACATTATTTGATTTGAAATACCGCCCCAAAACCGAAACCCAAAAAATTAAATGGTTGGATTGTTTGGATAAACTGCAAAGGTTGGACGGTTACGATTTACGCGAGGTTTACAACGTTTCTAAAAATTTGCGAAAAGATGAATTCTGGCAAAACAATTTTTTATCAATTCTAAAATTAAGAAACACCGACAAAAACGGCATTAAATACATTGACCGCTTTATGATCCAACACAAAGCAAAACAAAAACCGGTTGGGTTTACTAAAATTAAAAACCTAAAAGAATTTTTTATATACAAAAACCCGTCCAACGGAAAAAAGGAAATCGGCGCCAAAACTAAAAACGGCGACATTCACGAATTTCAAATCAAGGGTTTGATGATGACAAACGAATTCCAGGAATTAAAAAAATACGTTTTGAATGAAAACAATTAATTCATTAAGCGGCGGCAAAACGTCGTCATATATCGCGGCAAATTATCCGGCCGATTTCAATGTTTTTGCATTGGTGACAACAAACGACCAAAATTGTTTGTTTCCGGAACAAAAATTGCGTCAAATTGTTAGCGATAAAATAGGACGTGAATTTATTGGAACGTTGGAAGATGATAAAATTATCTATACAATGTTAGATTTGGAACAATACATCGGCAAAAAAATTGATTGGGTTGCCGGCAAAACTTTCGACGAAATTACAAACAGAAACGGAAAAAAATATTTGCCAAACGTGACGCAAAGATTTTGTACAACCGAAATGAAATTGCAACCAATTTTTGATTGGTGGAATAAAAAAATAAAAAAGGTTGTTGAAATGCGCATTGGTTTTAGGGCAAATGAACAAAGCAGGGCAAAAACAATGTTAAGCAAAACCAACAAAAATGGAAATTTAGAATTTAAAACAATTGTTGGAAAAAGGGGTGGAAAAACAAATCAAAATAAATGGGCAAATATAGAATGGCAAAAACCAAGTTTTCCTTTAATTAAAGATAATATTTATAAAGATCACATTGAATCATATTGGCAAAACAAAAATGTTCGGTTTGCATATATGAACAACTGCATTGGATGTTTTCACAGGACACCAATTCTTTTAAAACACATGTCAGATAAACACCCAAACAAATTTGAATGGTTTATAAATGCAGAAAAAGATGGTTATGGGAAAAGAACATTTAAAAATGGAATGAATTATGAACAAATAAAAAACAGTTTTAAACAGACAAAACTTTTTGATGATGATTTTAACGCATGCGATTCCGGACATTGTGGATTATAAAAAATTTAAAATCCAGGAAAAACTAAAAAACGAGGTTTGGCATTTCGTCAATCAACATAATATCGGCAACCGATTTGAATTCAACGGCACCAAAGAACAACAATTCGTTGGATTGATTGGCGAAATAATGGTGAAACGATTGTTTGGTTTAGATCACAAATTTAAAAATGGTTTTGACGGCGGTTTTGATTTGGTTTATAAAGGATTAAAAATTGACGTTAAAACAATGGGCCGCAATGTTGACGTTAAAGATTATTTTGTAAATAATTTCGTGGCGCATCAATCAAAATTTGATTGTGATATTTATATATTTTGTTCACTTAATAAGCGCAAAAATGAATTAACGGTTTGCGGTTATTTAAGTAAAAAAGAATTATTAAAATTAGCAATACTGCATAAAAAAGGCGACAAACGAAACCGAACAAACGGCACGTCATTCATAATGAAAACAGATAATTACGAGATTGAAAACAAAAAACTAAAAAACATTGAAAATTTATTTTATTATTTACCTAAAATTTAAAATATTTTTTTAGTTTAGCATTTGAAAAACAATAAACAATGAAAACATTTAACGATTTCGGCATTGATATCGGCAACAAATCGACCGGTAAAATAAAAACCCAATGTCCACAATGCAGCCACACACGAAAAAACAAGCGCGATAAATGTTTGTCCGCTGATATTGACAAAGGTTTATTCAATTGTCACAACTGCGGGTTTTCCGGAACCACTAAATTTGAAAAGAAAAAAGAATTTGTCCGTCCGGAAAAAATAAAAGTCAATTTAACCGAACGCGTTGTCAAATGGTTCGGTGAACGTGGCATTTCAGAACCAACGCTTCAACATTGGAAAATTGGCGAATCATTGGAATACTTTCCGCAAGTAGGTAAAAAACGCCGCGCGATCAATTTCAATTATTACCGCGAAAATAATTTGGTGAATGTGAAATATCGTGACGGCCAAAAGAATTTTAAAATGGTTTCGGGCGCGGAATTGATATTTTATGGCCTGGATAATATTAAAACAATGGAAAAAATATTCATTGTTGAGGGCGAAATTGACGCGTTGTCATTACACGAAGCCGGGATTTATTCGGTTTGTTCCGTTCCGAACGGCGCATCAAAAGGGAATCAACGTTTGGAATATTTGGATAATTGCTTTGAATACTTTAAAGACAAAAAAGAAATCATTCTTTGCACCGACAATGACAACCCTGGGATTCAATTGCGTAATGAATTGGCGCGACGCTTCGGCGCTTATCGTTGTAAATACGTCGATTTCGGCGATTTTAAAGACGCTAATGAGATATTGACGACAAAAGGGGCCGAAACTTTGCGAAACGTCATTAAAACGGCTAAAAACTTTCCATTGGAGGGCGTTTTGAATTTGGATAATATTTGGCAAAGTGTTTTGACTTATAACGAAAACGGCGTCAAAAACTATTCAATCGGTTTACCAAACGCCGATAATTATTTCAAAATGGAATTGGGACAATGGTCCGTTGTTACCGGGATTCCGAATTCTGGAAAATCTGACGTTATGGACCAAATCTGTTGTAATATGGCGCTTAAATACGATATGCGCTGCGCTATGTTTGCGCCGGAGTCATTCCCATATGAGGGACATATAAAACGAATCGCGAATAAATTAAACGAAACTAATTGCAACAACGACCAATTAAACCAAACAAAAGATTTTATTCAAGATCATTTTTATTGGGTTAAAATAGATTTGGAAAATTTAACGTTAAAAGGTATTTTAAACGCCTTTAAAGAATTAGTGTTCCAAAAGGGAATTAACGTTTGCGTGATTGACCCCTGGAATATGTTAGACCATTCAGCGCAACGCGATCATTCATATATTGGGCGCGCATTGTCTGAAATCACACAATTTTGTCAACAAACAAACACCCATTTGTTTTTAGTAGC
>NYTN01000015.1 GCA_002683515.1 Rhodobiaceae bacterium | reverse complement strand
ATCGTATAGATAAAGCCCGACCTGCTTATCCTGATTTAAGCTCTGCTGATATGGCTGAGAAACTTAGAGGCGTAACGGACACATTTTCTACTAATGTTCAGCGGTGGCCTGAATATAGCCGAACCAGGTTTGATGCTTTGATTCCGGTAAATTCGCTGACGAAACCAAGAGATGTGAGTTCCACAGGCGGGCTTGCAGGGCGTGTGATGGTCGGCGGACATTTTTATCTTCAAGATGATGAGGCCCTACTTATCAAAGCCTTCCCTACCAAGGCAAAATATCAGGCTATTCAACTGGGTCATCATTGGTGGGAGTCGCTGGATTATGCTAATCGGCAATCAAGTCTGACAGCCGATCAAGTTGTCTTGAGTTCAGATGGCGCATATTATTTTATTATCACGAAAAATGATCCCGGCTACTCAAACTGGTTGGATACAGAAGGTTTTATGCGTGGCGTTATATTTATGCGTTATGACGGCTTACCCGGCAACAGCATGGCTGAAAGCCTTAATCCCTCTGCCCAATTAGTAAAATTTGATGAATTGGCCTCTTTATTGCCGCGGGATGAACCAATAGTTACTAGCGTTCAAAGGCAGAGAATATTAGCGCAGCGACGTGCCCATGTTCAAAAAAGGTTTAATTTTTAGCCAATAAAGAGGAGGGAACGAGTTTGATTTTCTTGCTATTCATTGTTTTTGATGTTTAATCTTAATCATTATGAGTAGAGATCTTATTCCTGTTTCAATTGCCTATGCAGTCACAATCATCGGCGCTACTTTAACACTTTATATTTGTCAAAGTGGTTTAATCCTGAATGCCCTAAGCGCTGATATAATTGGCACAATTATTATTTTTGCCTTTGGCAGATTTTATAAAAATTCAAGTTTTTATGATGCCTATTGGAGTGTTATTCCTCCTCTACTCGCAGTTTATTGGCTGGTTTTCCACGTCTCACCAGGTGTTGATGCTACCCGTCAGGCTTTGGTGTTAATTCTTGTCTGGTTGTGGGGGATTAGATTAACTGCAAACTGGGCTACTTATTGGGAAGGGCTTACGCATGAGGATTGGCGCTATACTCCAATACGAGAAAGAGCCGGAAGATTTGAAGCTTTTGCGGATTTTATAGGTATTCACCTGTTCCCTACTTTAATCGTTTTCTTCGCTTGCTTGCCAATTTATGCAGCTGTGAGCATTGGTGACAATGCTCTAAACTGGTTGGATTGGATTGCTTTTGTTGTCGTTAGTGGAGCAATACTAATTGAAACCGTTGCGGACCTTCAGCTCCATGCTTTCATACCTAACCGCAAAGAAGGCGAAATCATGCGAACAGGTCTTTGGAAATATTCTCGCCATCCAAATTATTTTGGTGAGATGAGCTTCTGGATTGGATTAATACTTTTTGGCCTTGCGGCACATCCAGAGGGTTGGTGGTGGATTATGCCAGGAGGAATAGCGATGACCGCAATGTTCTTCTTCGTCAGCATACCGCTCATTGATAATCGAAGTATAGAAAACCGTCCTGGATATGATGAGCATATAAAAAAAGTATCTGCGATTATCCCCTGGTTTCCGGCAGAATGATGAATGATGAATGATACAGAAACGGATTGTGATTGCTGGCCTCGGGGACGCCGGTCTCTTAACAGCCATTCAGCTTAATAAAAAGTTCGATGTCATTGGTGTTTCACCAAAACCTTGCCTTGTTAGCGGTCAGGAGCTTGGNCCTAGATTGGCGCGCCCTCGAGATTGGCAAGAAAACTATCTTATAGATTATGACCGATTTAAAGGACTTAAGGGAGTTGAAATTCGTCATGCCAAAGTTTCAAAAATATTTGCTGATGAAAATAAAATCAATCTTGTTGGTTATGATGGTTCGCAAGAAACCCTTACTTATGATGCTTTGGTTATTTCATCAGGAACGCTAAACGGTTTTTGGCGGACTGGTCATTTTGAAAATAAGGATGATATTCAACGCAACTTAATTGAAAAATCTGAGGCTATTTTATCGGCAGCCAGTGTTGCGATTATTGGTGGTGGGCCTACGGCTGTAAGCGTTGCGTCCAATGTTAAAGAAATGCGCCCTGAGGCTAAGGTGCATCTTTTTTTCAGTCAAGACATGCCACTACCTAGTTACCACCCGCGAACACGGCGTAAGGTTGAAAAGATCTTGAGAAATCAAGAGGTTATATTGCACCCTTTTCATAGGGCTTATGTACCTGAGGATTTAGACGTCGAGGCTTTTTCAAATAATCCGATAAGCTGGTCCACAGGGCAACCCCATTTTGATGCTGATCTGACGCTATGGGCCATTGGTAAATTGACACCGAATAATGGTTTTATTCCCCCTGACATGTTAACAAATGATGGTTTTGTTAAATCTGACTGTTTTTTGCGTGTACCTGAGCATGACAATGTATTTACTGTGGGGGATATAGCCAAAACTGATGATAATCGCAGTTCTGCTAGAAATGCAGGGCATCTCGTTCTCGCGCATAATGTTAAATCATTTCTTGAGGGTAATTCTGAAAAAATGAAGCCCTTTAAACCTCCACGTCATCGTTGGGGGTCAATTCTTGGTGTTCAGAAAAAAGGTTTGTCGATTTTTACGCCAAATGGAGAACGTATTGCGATTTCCCCGTGGTGGGTAAAAAATATACTTTTTCCGGTTTTTGTTTGGCGGCTTATTTATCAAGGTTTGAAGAAACGTCGGTGAATATTACCAATTAAAAAACTGCCATATCCTCTTTTGAGGAAATGGCAGTTAATAGTTATCAATGTGAAAAATTTATTTGCGTATATCAGCCGGTGTCATCGGGCCATAGGTTGCTAGACCGTATGTAGCTGTTTGACCAAGTGGCTTTCTAAACTGATTAAGAGAGCCAATGAATTTTGTAAATTCTGGGTTTTTAATGCTGGCATTCACAAAATTAAAGCCATCGGAAAGTTTATCATAATTATAGACGACAACATGGGTTAAGCCGGGGGCACCGCCAACGAGAACTTGCCATATATCAAAACCACCCGGCATATCTTTCATAAACGGTTTGCTCATATTAGCGCCAATAGCCCCAACATATCCCATAGGGTCCGTTACCATATTGAACTGGGCAAGATAAGCTCTATTACCCGTGGATGGTGACTCACCGAAACCGGTTACCCATTGAAATAGAACTTCATTTTCAAATGTGCTGTTTTGTGATAGGCCTTTGCGGAAGGCTGTGAAATCAGCATCATTTCTAATTTCGTCCATNAGTTTTTCATAATCTTCCATACTCTTATAGATAACTTGAATCCCGTGGGTTTCGGAATTTGCGCCGTTAAAAGCATTTAATGTGAAAATCATTGAACCGTTAAATTTTTTGAATGTTTCAGTTTTTGAAAACCTATCGATTGTTGCAGCAAATTTAATCTCTTTTTCTGGTTTGACAGCATAGCTATAACTGAGCCATACGGTCTGTGCATTTGCGTTTAAGGTCATTACAACCAATCCGATTAAAAAGAAAAACGATTTCATAACAAACTCCTATTTGTGTTGATAATACAAAAATATTAGGTAATTTCTACGTTTAATTTAGCACCGTGCCGTTGACTGTCACCCGATAAAGCGTGCGGTCATAATCAACATAATCATTCAAAGCAGCGTGCTGAACGAGTCGGTTATCCCACATAACCAGAGAGTTTTTTTCCCATTTGAATCTATATTGAAAATCTTCTCTTGTGGCATGCGTACATAAGAACGTAAGCAAGGGCCTGCTTTCTTCTATTGTCCAGCCTTTAAAATGATGGGTGAACATGGCATTGACATAAAGCGCTTTTTTCCCAGTTACGGGATGCTTGATGATAACAGGGTGTTCGACAAGTTTCTCTATGACATCGCTTTTCCTATAGCTTATTGGTCCATCGGAGTCGTATTTTTCCAGCGCTGTAGGCGAAGTGTAGGCTTCCTTGGCTGAATGGATGGCGACAAGTCCCTCCAGAGTTTCCTTTAGGCCATCAGACAACATGTCATATGCCAGTTGTTGATTTGCGAATAAGGTATCCCCTCCGACAGGCGGTACTGTTTCTGCATAGACAACTGAACCAAGGCTTGGCTGAACAAAGAATGAATTATCTGAATGCCAGCCTACACCAAAACTGGCAGGGGTCCCCGCAGGTTTGTGCATTCTGATGATTTCGGGATGCCCTTCCATTCCCTTAANAATGGGGTGGACTTCTAAAGTCCCAAAGCGCAGTGCAAAATCAATTTGGTTTTGGTGCGACAGAGTCTGATCTCGAAACCCGATTGCGCCAAAAGTAAACAAAGCATTCTGAATGTCTTTAAATTGAGGGTCCTCAAGTGGTTGAGATAAATCTACGCCCTCTATCTCTNNAACTAATGCCCGGCTGAGTGGGTTGACCACAATGTTAGAAAATGTTGGATGCTCCATTAATAATCTCACACCTTACGCAAGAAAACTTTTTCTTTAAGTTTCTACAGATTTCAAATTTTCTAAATAAGTGCCGACTTCACGTTTAACGACCGGCGCTAGAAAATATAATCCCAAAACATTTGGTAACGCCATACAAAAAACAATCGCATCTGAAAAATTTATTATAACACCTAGATCTAGGGTGCATCCGATGAGGACAAAGACGCAGTAAATCAGCAAAAAAATCTTCCCTTGAACCGGGTCATTTCCGAAAAGATATATCCAGCCCTTTTGACCATAATACCCCCAAGCAATAATGCTGGAAAAGGCAAATAAAACAATGACAATGGCCAGCACATTTGGGAACCACCAGATAACTGTTTCAAAAGCTGCGGAGGTAAGTTGGACACCCTGCACATCACCACCAACCATTTCGGGGCTAAAGACAGTCAATAAAATAACCAGACCCGTTAGCGGGCAAATGATGACGGTATCGATGAGTGGCTCAAGTAAGCCGACTAAGCCTTCCGACGCCGGTTGATTGGTTTTAACAGCGGCATGTGCAATTGAGGAGGAACCAAGCCCCGCTTCGTTAGAAAAGGTTGATCGTCGAAAGCCTATTATCATCACAGCAAATAAACCGCCGGTAATACCGGCGGGATTAAATGCTTGCTTCACAACATCCCCAATAACTCCGGGTAATGCCTCAATGTTGAGACCAATAACTATTAGCGCTGCGACGAAATAAATACCTGCCATGCCCGGCACAAGTTTTGAAGTTACACGGGTGATGGACTGGATGCCGCCAATTAATACGAGTGCCACGATGAAGGCCATTATGCCCCCGACAAGCCAGCCTTTACTGGATAGAAATCCGTCAGCGCCGCCCGTTACAAGTTGAAGCTGTTCATAGGCTTGATTTGATTGGAACATATTACCAATGCCGAGGCAGCCAATGACGATAAAGCCGGCATACATGCATCCGATAACTTTGCCGAGGCGGGGAAGGTTTTTTTCTTTCAACCCCTCCTCAAGATAATACATGGGACCACCCGAGACTGAGCCGTCCTCGTGTTTTGTACGGTATTTAACGCCCAGTGTGCATTCTGCGCATTTCAGGCTTGCGCCAAGTAAACCGCCGACAATAATCCAGAATAATGCGCCGGGTCCGCCAATTGTAATGGCAAAAGCTACGGCGCCAATATTGCCGACACCCACAGTACCTGAAAGCGCTGTTGTAAGAGCTTTAAAATGGGAAATTTGGCCCTCATCATTAGGGTCAGTATAATCGCCACGTAACATTTTCAAGGATGTTTTAATGTTACGTGGGGTCAGCACCCTTAGATAAAAAGTGAAGAAAACACTACAGGTAATTAGCCATACCACAATTAAAGGAATGTCTGCGCCGTTTAGAGGTACTGAAAAGAAAATAAAGCTTGAAACGGCTTTTGAAATAGGGGCTAAGGCAGCGTTTACTGTCTCATCAAATCCGGCAAAGGCAGGGTTAGACAGGGTGAATAAACTCAGAATTGCCAAAATTAATACCGGCATTATTTTTCGCAACATTCCAAACCCCTTGTATATCCGTATTACTTGAAATCACCTTACCTAATCGTAAGCCATGAAAACAGGAAAATATCTGTAAAACAAAGGGTTGACGGGTAATTAGGTTAATGTAAGGGCAGAAACAAATAAATTATTGTGGTTTTTGTCGGTTATTATTCTAAATTGAATTGAACCTTGAAGGATATTTAAATGCATAAAATTCTAATTTCTACAGAAAAAGTCCTGCTGTGTATTATTGCGTTAGCCACTCTCTACGCGACATTTGAAGAGATTTATCACCTGATCAGCAATCGTCATGTAGAGCTTGCCGATTTGCTACTTCTGTTCATTTACACAGAAGTACTTGGCATGGTGGCGGTCTTTTACAAAAGCCAGAAAATCCCGATTACGCTACCTTTATTTATTGCCATGACTGCTCTCAGCCGTTTGATTATTCTGCAAGGTAAAGAATCGGAGCCAGTAAATTTGCTTTACGAGGCAGTTGCAATTGTTTTGATTGCCGCGGCCTGCCTGATTATCCGCTACAGACCAAGTAGCCAAGAGGAAGATCTGCCGTTAGTTTGAACTTTCAGACATTAACTTTTTGGTAATTATTTTTCCTTGCTCAACAGCTGGTTGATTAAATGCATCAATATTCATTATCCCTGCGGCGATAATCGTCTCAAGCATGAAGTGCATGAGGATGTAACCGACTGAATTTCCGGTGACATCTTGCATTTCTATATGCCTAACGGGACGAACATTTTCTTTGAGTGCTGTAAAGGTCGCTATGGCCTCTGCTGCAACCAACTCTCCGATACTGCGCCCTTGTAGCCAAGAAAGTTCTGGAATATCACAGGCCTCTGCTAAGGCTTTTGGACCTGGATGCTGATTTTTGGCAGTTATTAAATTATACAGTTTGTCATCTGGCCCACCGAGATAAAGCTGAACTTGACTATGTTGGTCAACCGGGCCAAGCGCATTAACGGGGCAGGTGCCTTGCCCGTCTTTACCTAGGCTCTCAGCCCATAATTGGCGATACCAAAACCCAAGGCGCTCTAGCCTGTCTGTGTATGGCATAAGGACTGAAATATTTCTGTTATTAACGGCATGTGCGATTTGCATCGCCGCACCAATGGCCGAGGGGATTTCTGCGACAGGAGCTTCCATAAAGCTGGACAGTGCTTCGGATGCGCCCTGACGAACGCTGACGGGATCAACGCCCATGAGTAATGCGGGTAATAGGCCAACATTCGTGAGCACTGCGAATCTTCCGCCAATGCCGTCAACATGAGATAAAAGCGGAAACTCAGCGCGTTCGGCGACATCTCTTAGAGTGTTTGGCCCGCTTCCCGCAATACCTGAAACATGCTTTGCTGTATCCAACCCGGCCTTTTTAATGGCGGTCAGCGCACAAGAGAGTTGCATCATGGTTTCTGCGGTTCCGCCAGATTTTGAAACAACTATGAATTTGGTCTGTGCAAGCTTTGCTTCATCAAGAAGCAGTTCAAAGCTCTGACCGTCCAGATTATCTGCGAAAATCATCTCCGGCCCGGAAGCTTTTACCATACCGGATGCAGGTGTGCCCCAGCCATTAATCTGAACCAAAACTTGGGCACCGAGACTTGATCCACCAGTACCAAGAACGACAACCCTTTTTGCACCCTCTTGAATGGTCTCCCCAAGCGCCTGCATTGCGCTGAGATCTTCCTTATTGTCAAGTTGAGTAAATAAAGGGAGCGGGTTTTCCTTAAAAGCATGGCGGACATTATCTGCCTTTCTTAGAAGGTTGGCGAATTCGGACTCAATATCGTTAGTTAATGCATCAGTGCAATCAAACCGGATGTACTTACTCGTAATATCCATAATTTCTAATCTCTAAATGAGGGATCAATTTTATCTAATTTGCGCATAAGTCCAGGCCATGCCAATGCTCCGGCGAGACCATTAAAAATACTGTCGCTTTGACTGGAAGATAGGTCGGGCGTTCCTTTTGACGGAGTGTTAAGCGTCCCACCGGACATGGCACGAATCTGAAAGCTACAGGCACGCTCAAGATAGAAAATAGCCTGATAGGCTGTTTGGCAATTGCGACCAATGGCCAGTGTTCCGTGATTGCGTAAAATCATAAGTTGCTTATCACCCATATCGGCAACAATTCTTTTTCTTTCGTCAAGGTTAAGCGCCACTCCCTCATAATCATGGTAGGCAAAGCGATTCCAGCAAATCATGGCGTGCTGGGATAGGGGGAGTAGCCCTTCCTTTTGAGCAGACACGGCAACGCCATCATTAGTATGTAAATGAATGACGCACTGGGCATCCTCGCGCGCCATATGAAGTGCGCTGTGGATGATGAAGCCTGCTGGATTAACTATAAAGGGGCTTTCATTGACAGCATTTCCCTCCATATCAACTTTAACGAGACTGGAGGCCGTGATTTCATCAAACAGCATGCCAAACGGGTTAATCAAAAAATGATGGTCAGGGCCGGGTACACGTGCGGATATATGCGTATAAATCATATCATCCCACCCATTCATGGCTACAAGTCTGTAAAGAGCCGCCAAGTTGACTCTAAGTTCCCACTCTTCGTCACTGACCTCGCCTTTAAGACTTTTGATATCCTTGACGCTTGCAAGTGCAGTAACGTTTTCAATAACTTTGTTAATGTCTTCAGGGGACATGAATTCATTCTCAGACATGGATGGTCTCCTTTTTTAAAAGATTACCACGCCAAAGATATAAATCCAGATGCCACAGCCAATTTTCAAGAGCCAATTTTCAATACTTATTGAGACACTTTAAGGTTAAGATTGTTTATCAATTTACTGTGATTTTGTGGGCGATACATATGTATTTTTCCTATTTGCGATCTAATCTGCCATAACATCATGTTACATCCGAAACAATTTATTGTGAGATTGGAAATTATATTTCCAAGAGTTGCTAAGCCCCGAAATAAACTGACTATTTTAGTAAAATGGGGTTTTTATGTCAGTGTTTGCTTGTGTCTACCATGGCGAATTGGATAATATATAAAAAATAAAACAGGACAGCATCATTAAGTCTTATTGAGAGATTCCGCATTAAGTAGATTTTGAAAAACTTTTGAAATATTGATACCGAAAATTGTTAATGGATGGAGACTTTATGGGTAAGAAACCCGTCAAGCAGACACGGAAGACGAATAAATTAATGAGTGAAGAGGATCTCGTTTCTTCTTATCACGACATGCTTCTTATACGACGTTTTGAAGAACGCGCCGGACAACTTTACGGTCTCGGAAAAATTGGCGGATTTTGTCATTTGTATTCCGGTCAAGAAGCAGTCGTAACCGGTATCGCAAAGGCCAAGCTTCCAGAAGACCAAATGATAACAGCTTACCGGGATCATGGGCACATTCTTGCCTGCGGGGTAGATCCATATAACGTCATGGCAGAACTGCTGGGACGCGCAGATGGCGTGTCGAAAGGTAAGGGCGGTTCCATGCATATGTTTGATGTCGATAATCATTTTTATGGCGGGCATGGCATTGTCGGTGCACAGGTGCCAATTGGTACCGGATTGGCTTTTGCCAATGCCTATAAGGAAGATAAAAACCCGGCCGTTAGCATTACCTATTTCGGTGATGGCGCTTCAAACCAAGGACAGGTATATGAAAGCTTTAATATGGCTGCACTCTGGAAACTGCCTGTTCTCTATATTATCGAAAATAATCAATATGCGATGGGGACGAGCGTTGAACGCGCCTCAGCACAGACAGATTTATCCCAGCGCGGCAGAAGCTTTGGTATAGAAGGGCGACAGGTTGATGGTATGGATATTGAGGCAGTTTATGCTGCCTCTCTGGAAGCTCTAGAACATGCCAGGAGTGGCAAAGGGCCATTTATTTTAGAGATGAAAACCTATCGCTATGGCGGGCACTCTATGTCAGATCCCGCAAAATACAGAAAGCGTGAAGAGGTCAAGGATATGCGCCAGCATCATGACCCGATTAATATGCTCAAACACCGCCTGATAGAGCGCAAGCTCATGAATGAAGAAGAAGCCAAGAAAATTCAGGATGATGTATTTGATGTCATTGAGCAAGCGGCTAATAAAGCGCTGGAAAATGTTGAGCCGGACAGTTCGGCATTAATGACTGATATTTATGTGGAGGAAAATCATGCCGGTTGAGGTCGTGATGCCAGCTCTCTCTCCTACGATGGAGCAAGGCAAAATAGCAAGTTGGACTGTCAAAGAGGGTGACAAGGTTGAAGCCGGTGACGTACTGGCAGAAATTGAAACTGACAAAGCGCTTGTCGAACTTGAAGCCGCCGCTGATGGCGAGGTTGGAAAGCTTGTTATTGAGGCGGGTACATCAGATATACCGGTGAATACACCGATAGCTTATTTACTGCGCGATGGTGAGGCATTATCCGATATTGAAACTATTCCTCCCCCCGTCCCTGAAAAACCTGAGACGCCTGTTCCTACTGCATCAGAACAACCACCAGCATCATCCGTCGTTCCCCAGCCTGCCACTGTTACGATTGCGGCAGACCCCGAATTACCCGAAGATGCGGAAATGACCGAACAAAGTGTTCGTGAAGCCTTGCGGGATGCAATGGCCGAAGAAATGCGTCGCGATGAAACAGTTTTTGTGATTGGTGAAGAAGTCGCCGAATATGAAGGTGCTTATAAAGTAACGCAGGGATTGCTTGATGAATTTGGCGCTAAACGTG
>NYTN01000014.1 GCA_002683515.1 Rhodobiaceae bacterium | reverse complement strand
CGTCATAATCGCACAGAGCGACCTTGCCGCAACTAACAATTAACAGAGTATGCCATTACAAATTGGCAGCTATGCTATTGCTATGAAAATAATGAATATAACATGTCAGGTAATCCATTCATGACCAGATGTTGGCAAATAACCGCCCATCCTAGAGGGCGCCCCCTTGAAGACAGCGACTTCAAATTGGTGGATATTGACCAACCCCAACCCGGCGCAGGTGAAGCTCTGCTAAAAACGCTTTGGCTCGGTTTTGATCCCGCTCAAAAGGGTTGGATGGAAAATGTTGCTGATTATGTCGCGCCTATGCAAATCGGCGATATCATGCGCGGCACGGGTATCGGTGAGGTTATAGAAAGCAACAATCCCGATATGCCTGTTGGCAGTCTTTGGACTGGCATGACCGGCTGGACTGAACATTTTATTACGGACGGCAAAGGTTTTGATGCTGTCGAGACAGAACTGGCGCCAACAGCCAGCCTTTCTGTTTTAGGTCTGACAGGAATGACTGCCTGGTGTGGCTTGTTCAAAATTGGTATGCCTGTCGCCGGAGACACAATTGTTGTGTCCGGCGCCGCAGGCGCAACCGGATCGATTGTTGGTCAACTGGCAAAACTGATGCAGTGCCGTGTAATTGGCATTGCTGGCGGTGCTGAAAAATGTGCCTGGCTTCAGAATGAAGCAGGTTTTGACGCCGCCATTGATTATAAAAACGAAAACGTCAAAGAACGCTTGCGGGAGTTTGCCCCAAAAGGTGCAAATATCGTCTATGACAATGTCGGAGGCAAAGTTCTAGATGATATGCTGGGAAATATTGCTACTAATGCGCGTGTCGTTGTGTGTGGTGGTATAAGCCGTTATGAAACCGGCGACATGCCCGCCGGTCCACAAAATTATTTTAATTTAATTTTCCGTCGTGCAACGATGGCAGGGTTTATTGTCCTTGATTACACAAGTGAATTTCCGGCTATCCGAAAACGCATGATGCAACTGATTAAAGACGACAAATTAACATGGCAGGAGGATTGTCAGTCCGGGTTCGAAGCGGCGCCAGAAACACTTAACCGCCTATATAAGGGATTAAATACTGGGAAGCAGATTTTAAAAATCTGATTGAAATTAATTTTAGGGAAAAATGGGAGATGAAAATGAACCAACTCGAAAACAAAGTAGCTTTGGTTACTGGCGGTGCATCCCGCCCAGGGCTAGGGAGTGCCATTGCAGATAAATTTGCATCAGAAGGCGCTTTTGTATTTCTCACCGATATTGACGAAAATGGATGTATCGCGTCACTTGATGTTATTAAAAATAATGGCGGGCAGGGTGCTGCGCTGAAACATAATGTCACGGATGAAAAAGATTGGGATAATGTTTTCGCAGCAATCAAAGAGCAAAAAGGTCAGCTCGATATTCTTGTTAATAATGCCGGCATTTCTCAACTCGGCACAATTGATTCGGCGACATCGGAAGAATATCTACGTGTAATGGATACAAATATGCATAGCGTTTTTTATGGCACCAAAAGAGCCGTCGCGATGATGCGCGAAACCGGTAATGGTGGGAATATTATCAATATGTCCTCCATCTCCGGCATTGTCGGTATCCCCGGTAATGTGGCCTATAGTGCAGCTAAAGCTGGGGTAAGGCTGATGACAAAAACTGTCGCTATGGAAACCGCAAAAGAAAATATTCGTGTGAACTCCATTCACCCCGGCTTAATCGATACAAATTTACTCGCTGGCGCAAAACAGGAAAATGCCGAGAACTGGGATATGTTTGTGCAAGCTATTCCAATGGGTCGATTGGGTGATCCTGAAGATATCGCGAATTGTGCACTGTTTCTGGCGAGTGATCAGGGAAAATACATCACCGGCTCAGAGCTTGTTGTGGATGGTGGCGTTACAGCGATGTAACCTCTGGGGGCTCGAGCTTGGCTAAACTTTAAAAAAGTTTAACCAGCGTCTTGCCAATATTGCCTCCGGTAAACAGCTTCGTATAAGCCTTCAGCATATTATCCAACCCATCCGTAACATCAAATGGCATGTCAAGCTTGCCGGCAACATATTGTTCCATAAGGGCCTCAGTTAAGCGCGCACCCTGATCGGCAAAATCTGGTGAGAAGAAACCCTTAACCGTCAGGCGCTTCATCAAAATCTGATCAAATCTAGCAGGTTGTGTTGGTTGGCCAGAATATTCCGCAATGAGGCCACTAATCGCAATCCGTCCATAATTTGCCATGTTTGGCAAAACCGCGTCAATTTGCGGACCACCGATATTATCAAAGTAGACATCAATGCCACCTTCAATCTTTGCCAGACGCTCCTCAACATTTTCAGATTTATAATCAATGGCAGTAATGCCAAATTCTTTTTCCAAGAAAGCACATTTATCTGCACCGCCTGCCGTACCGTAAACATTACATCCAAGATTTCTGGCAATCTGACAGGCCACCATGCCGGCGGCGCCACCTGCGGCAGATACCAACACATTTTCACCGGCTTTGGCTTCGCCGGTTTCTGTAATACCCCACATCCCAGTCCAACCTGTAAAACCAAGTACGCCGAGATGCTGACGAATATCGTCGATAGATTTATTTAATTTCATCAGGCCGGAGATTTCCGCCGTGACCACAGAGTATTCAGCCCATTGTCCAAAGCCGCGCACTAAATCGCCTTCTTCAAAGTTCGGGTCAGATGAAGCTATTACTTCCCCGACACCCAACCCCACCATAGGGATATTTAAATCAAGCGGAGGTTGGTAGCCATCTTCCCGTCCGGTAATCCACATACGAGTTCCTGCATCAAGAGAAAGGTACTGATTTTTAACCACAACTTGACCATCAACTGGAGTTGTAAGCGGCGTCTCCTCTAGCGTGAACGCTTCATCAAAGGCGTTACCTTCGGGCCGTTTGATAAATTTCCAGAAGCGATTGGTGAGATTTTCAACCACAGCATATCTCCAATTTTTATTCTAGGTTTTGAACTTTACTCAGATCCAGGAAGTGGACGCTCGCCTGAAATATCGAAAACTTTGACAGATGTATCCAACATATGCGGAAAGAATTTTTCGAAGAATGCCATAATCCATGGCTGTTCAAAATGAACTAGCAATGCCTCATCATCACGCCATTTTTCAAGGACATTCACAAGCCCTTTATCCGCATCCTCTACCAGTAAGGAGTAATGCATGCATCCATCCTCGGCGCGCACTCTGTCTACCATAGCGGCAACTTCAGCTTTAAAATCATCAATGATTTCAGGATTCATTGTCATTGTTCCGGCTACAAAAATCATATCAATTCCCCCAAATATGATACCTGCTGTTTTTGCAGGTCGTAAACTCATAAGAGACCCTGACCTGACCTCAAACCACTAGCTTTTTGGGGAGTATTTATATCCGGACTAATTTTCCATGCTCAATATAAGATAAATGGAGGTGAAATTATGTCCGACAAGCCTGACTTAATTAATTTAGTGAACATCTTTTTTGAATATGCCCGCCAAGGAAACTTCGAAGAACTTGAAGCCATGATGACAGATGATATCGTGATTATTGAGTCAGATAGTCTTCCATTTGCCGGCAGATATACCGGCAAAAAAGCTCTTCAAAACCTCTATACTAAAATTATGCCTATGTTGAAGATTTCTGAGGTCAAACAGTCTAATTTGATGCTTGGTGAAAATTCCGTCTGTTGCGAGGTTGAACTTCACCCTGCGGGGTCAGATGAGGTCGTAGAAATGATGGAAATGTATGTTTTCCGAGGGGATAAGCTATGCATGATTAAGCCATTTTACTTTAACCATGACCAAGTAAATGCCATAGCTAAAGCGAACTCTGCCTAAAACGACCAAGCAAGTAATAACTCCTTAGAAAAACTGTTCTGGGTCTTCAACCATTGACTTTAAAGTCGCCATGAACTTTGCACCAGCGGCACCATCAATCGCACGGTGATCGCAAGACATGGCAACTGACAGCTTGCTGCGGAATTCGCCGGAACCATCTTCCATTTCTGTCATCACACGGCTAATGCCTCCAATCGCCAGGATAGACCCTTGAGGCGGATTGATAATCGCATCGAATTGATCAACACCCATCATACCCAGATTGGAAATGGTCAATGTACCACCCTCCAAATCAGCAAAACTAAGTTTGCCAGTATTTGCTTTCTTAATAAGCTGAGTCGACGCTCGTGAAATATCACTGATATCCATGAGGTCAACGTTTTTGACGACAGGTGTTATGAGGCCGGACTTCGCTGCAATTGCAACCCCGACGTTGGCATGCGGGTAATAATGAATTTTATCGTCATGTACTTGCACATTGACATCGGGATGCTCAACGAGCGCCCGACCGACAGCCTTAATCAGATAATCGTTTAGAGACGCTTTGGTGCTCAGCACCTTATTACCGATACGGCGGAATTCTAGAAGGTCCTCAACATCAAAATCACTACGAATATAGAAATGCGGTATTGTTGATTTCGCTTCAGTCAAACGCTTGGCGATAACCTTACGAATTTTATCCATCTCAACAATTTGCGGTATGTTATCAGCGTTTTGAGCAAGTGATGCTTGGGGTCTAGCGCCGGCATCCGGTAGCAATGCAAAAACGTCTTCTTTACGAATCCGCCCACGTGCACCCGATCCCGTGACACCTTTAAGGTCAATACCGTTCATGGCGGCAAGCCTTTTAGCTAGCGGTGATGCAAAAATTGACTCGTCATCAGCTGGAAGGGGCAGGGGCCCGCCCAGATCAACTCCCGCATCAGGCCGCGAATCTTGATGCACATCTTGATAGGTGATGCGTCCATTTCGGCCCGAGCCGCTTATCTGAGTGGCGTCAACTTGTAACTCAATTGCCAGTTCCCGTGCTTTCGGACTAATATTCAAATTGTCGAAACTCGTATTACTAATCGCCGGCGCTGACGGCGCAGGCGCTTCGGCGACAGATGTTTCAACAGGCGCTGGTGCTACTGATTCTGAATTACGCCCAACAGCTGTACCCGTGTCAGCCGCTTCAAAGCTTTCAGCAAAAGNTTCAATCTCACCGTCCGGCACATCTGTATCACCGAAAACACCAAGCAAAGCCCCGACAGGTTCTGTTTGGCCAGNAGGTGTTACGATCTTGCGAAGAACACCATCAAATTCAGCTTCCACCTCATTTGAAATTTTGTCAGTTTCAATCAGAGCAATAATTTCACCCTTTTTAAATGACTGGCCTTCTTTCACAACCCATTCCGAGATTGTTCCTTCTTGCATCTCGATACCCCATTTGGGCATGGTGAATGCTTTAATATTTTTCATCGTTGCCTCGCGCTATTTCCAGGCTAGAGTTCGTTGAACGGCATCTGCAATTTTGCCCGGAGACGGCAGATAGGCCTTTTCAAGTTCTCGTGCAAAAGGCACGGGTGTGTGCGGCGATGTGACCATTTCGGGCGGCGCCTTCAAGCTCGCATAAGCTTTGTTAGTGACCAGCGATACAATATCGGTAGCCAACCCGCAACGCGGGGGCGACTCGTCAACAACGACCAAACGACCGGTATTTTCGACTGAATCCAAAATAGCCTCTTCATCTAACGGGCTGGTGGTTCTTAGGTCAATGACATCACAGCCTATACCTTTCTCGGCAAGTCCTTGAGCAGCTTTTGTTGCAAATTTAACCATCAAACCTGCAGCAACGATTGTGACATCTTCACCGGCATGAGCCAATCGCGCATGACCGAAAGGAATNGTGTACTCACCATCAGGCACCTCGCCNTTTTCGGCATAAAGAGCTTTGTGTTCCAGAAAGATAACCGGGTCTTGATCCCGAATAGCTGTTGTCAAAAGTCCTTTAGCATCAGCCGGCGTTGACGGCATGACAACTTTCAGCCCTGGCATGGAAGTCAGAATACCGTGCGGCGCCTGACTGTGCTGAGCAGCAGCGTTCAATCCGGCGCCGTAAATCATTCGCACCACTGCCGGACACTCAGTTTTACCACCAAACATATAGCGGAATTTTGCCATCTGGTTCCAGATCTGATCCATACAAACACCTAAAAAGTCGGCGAACATAATTTCTGCGACAGGGCGCTTACCCGTCAGACCAAGGCCGCCGGCGGCACCAATAATCGCACTTTCAGAAATCGGCGTATCAATAACGCGATCTCCACCAAACTTATCATAAAGACCTGTAGACGTTCCCCAGATACCACCGATTGCCTCTGGGCCACCTTCTGTTCCCATACCACCTACAATGTCCTCACCAAGAACGACGACATTCTCATCCCGTTCCATTTCAGCGAACAGTGTTTGTAAAATTGCTTCACGAAGCATTAATTCAGCCATCTGCTTGTCCCTTCTTAAATATAGTCAATATAGACATCGGTAAGAACATCTTCAGCCGTCGGCGGTGTAGCGGCCCGTGACTCTTCGACCGATTTGTCAATCAGGTCTGAGACTTCTTTATCAATGGCGTCCAAATCTTTTTTGCTGACGAGCTTGTTCTTCGCCGCATGCTCTCTGAATATCTTTATGCTATCGCGCTCTTCTCTNAGGCGTGCAATCTCACCTTCGCCTCGATAGTTTTGCGGATCGCCCTCAAAGTGACCAAAGAATCGTTCCGTATCAAACTCGACAGCTGCCGGACCTTTTCCGGCGCGAACATGGTCAACAACTTCACCCATAGTTTCATAGACCTTAAAAAAGTCACANCCGTCAACCCGCCAAGCTTTCATGCCAAAACTTTCAGCACGGCTCGCAATATCTTTACTGCCGACAGCATAGGCCACACCGGTGTGCTCTGAATAATGATTATTCTCAAACGCAAAAATTGCAGGGGCGTTAGTCACAACAGCCAAATTCATGGCCTCGAAAGTTGTGCCTTGGTTGCACGCACCGTCACCAGAGAAAGCAACAGCCAAACGGCCATCACCGTATAATTTCGCAGCCAGCGCAGCGCCTACAACAATCGGTGGACCACCACCAACGATACCATTTGCACCCAGCATACCTTTTTCAATATCGGCAATATGCATGGAACCGCCCTTGCCTTTACAAATCCCGTCAGCGCGGCCGTAAATTTCTAGCATCATGCCTCTGACATCACAGCCCTTGGCAATACAATGACCATGACCTCTATGGGTAGAAGCAATCGTGTCATTATAATCGAGATGTTCACATACCCCGACAGCAACCGCTTCTTGACCTGCATAGAGATGGGTGAAACCTGCGATTTCACCTGTCATAATCTCATCATGCAAACGCTCTTCAAACATGCGGATAGTTTTCATCTGCCTGTATGCCTGCTTTAGCGCATCTTCACTGATTTGCATTATTCCCTCCGTTTTTAAACGTGCTGTTTACCGATACATTGTAAGCCATCTTACAGGCCAAGCACGGTTTTGGATATGATATTCGCCTGCACTTCATTTGTCCCACCAAAAATAGTCCACGCCCGACTGTTCAAGTAACGCGGCGTCGCAATCTGTGCACCTTGTGAGAAAATCGGTTGCGGGGCATTACCGCCATAAAGCGGTCGTTGTGTTTCAAGTTGCAAAGCCGCATGACCGAAAAGATCAACGGCAAGACCATCAACCTCTTGACGGACCTTTGACGCGACAAATTTAATTAGCGAGGTTTGTGGCCCTGGCTCAAGACCTTCCATAATATTAGCGAGCACCTGCAATTCCGTTACTTCCAGTGCCTGGGCGCGCAAGCGAATATCTGCCAGTTTTCGACGCCATGTTCGAGTTTCAGAAACTTTACGATCATCTTCAAAAATTTCTTGTGAAGCGGCCAAATCCAATCTTTCCAAATCGGCAAGCAATTCAGGGGCATGACAGGAGCCACCGCGCTCATTTTCGAGTAGAAATTTTGCAATTTCCCAACCCTGGCCTTCTTCACCTACAAGATTATCAATCGGCGTGACAGCATCGTCAAAGAATACTTGATTGACCTCATGGTCACCTGCCAACGTGATAATCGGTTTTACCGAAATGCCCGGCTGGTCAAGATCGAGTAGAATGAAACTAATGCCCTGTTGAGGGCGTTCAGCCTTTTCAGTGCGTAGAAGACAGAATATTTTATTGGCATGGTGACCATGCGTTGTCCAAATTTTACTGCCATTAACAATATAATTGCCCCCATCGCGCACCGCGGTGGCTTGCAAACTAGCAAGATCTGAACCGGAATTGGGCTCTGAAAAACCCTGACACCAGTAATCCTCACCTGATAAAATGCGCGGCAACAAAGTTTCTTTTTGAGCGTCTGTACCAAATGTATAAATGCTCGGACCTAGCAATTGCATGCCCATTACAGGAAGTTTTGGCGCACCAACGACAGAACATTCTTTTTCAAAAATATATTTTTGCAGGGCTGTCCAACCCGTGCCGCCATATTCAGAGGGCCAGTCAGGAGCAATCCAACCTCTTTCATGAAGCTTTTGATGCCAGCCCAGACCAATATCAGGCTCAGCAAAGACACCCGGCGATGAGGCAGAAGCCGATTGCACATCTGCATCCAATGCCTCTGCAAGGAAGCATTTTACTTCGTCACGAAATTCAGATTCGCTTTCCAGAAATTCAAAATCCATAATCTTTATTTTCTTAAAATTGTCACAGCTGAAACGCCAGGCGCTCCATAAACATGACTGTAAGCAACACGCGGATCATTTTGAACCTGCCGAGCCCCAGCCTGTCCTCTAAGTTGAACCACATTTTCATAAACTTGACGTAAGCCAGATGCGCCTATCGGCTCGCCACAAGCGATACACCCACCATCCGTGTTGATGGGTAATTGCCCATTAAGCAAAGTTTTGCCTTCGGCAAGCCACTGCTCCTGCTCACCATCCGCGCATAGACCATTCTCGGCCATATGAATGATTTCCGTTCCTGCATCCGTGTCTTGAAGCTGGGCCAAGTCAAAATCCTCAGGCCCGATACCTGCGAGGTCAAAAGCCGCTTGCGAAGCCAGCCGTGTGGCAGAGCCATCGATATCGTTATCGATAGACGGAGCGAAAACCTCAAAACTACCTTGTGGTCGTGTCCGCATAATTGCTGCATCAAGCTTGATAAATGGCGCAGAAATTTCGCGAGCCTTTTTTTCAGATGCCAGAATAAGCGCCACACCACCCTCAGCAGGAGAGCAAAACATATATTTACGCAATGGATCATTAACCATCGGGCTTTCCATAATTTCAGCGAGTGAAACGGGGCTTCGCCGCCAGGCATGCTCGGCATGTTCCGCATTGGCAAATGACTTTTCAGAAATACGCCCGAGGGAAAGGTCGGAAATATTGAAATCATGCATATAGCGTTTGATTTTCATGGCGAAAAACTGCGTCGTGAGCATATAACCCTGTGCACCGTACCAGTCAGGAAGACCCCATTCTTCTGGCAAAGGGTTAAATGCACCTCGGGGGTGTTTATCAAAACCAACCGCCAGACCAATGTCATACTCACCGGCTTTTATAGTGCTGGCTACAGCATAAAGTGCAGAACCGCCAGTCGCACAGCCATTTTTAACATTCACAAATTGCACTCCGGATAAGCCAAGCTGCTTGACCATTGTGTCTGCATTGCCGGATGCATCAGAGCCGCCATAGGCAAATTGCACATCTTCCCAGTTAAGACTGCAGTCCGATAAGGCTTCCCGGACAGCATAAATGCCCATATCAATCCCGCTGCGGCCTTCAGTTCTGCCGAAAGGATGAATGCCTACCCCGATAATACCAACATCAGTCATGCAGCCCTCTTTTCTAATGGCCTGAAAGCATGCATCACGCTACCCGGCGCACCATTGATATCAGGTATAACTGTGAGCTCAACCGGCAGGCCGATCTCAACTTCCTCTTCTTCAATGTCCACCAAGCGCGCCTCGACTTTTAACTGGCCCGGCAAATCGACATAAGCCACAAGATAAGGAATAAAATCATCCGGTCCCGCATAGGGCGGGGTCTTCGGGCGAAACCTCTGAACCGTAAACGACCAGACACTCCCCTCGCGCTTTAATGGCACGGGTTCGAAAAACTCTTTATCTCCGCCCATGAGTGGAAACACGTATTTGTCCGAGGCTTCATTATGACCGCCTTGCAAATAATATTTACCGTCCTCTGATAATACGAGATGGGGAATTTCGCCTGTTATATCTTGATCCATAGTCTTTTTGAATAATGTGTGAACTTTAGAAATTATGTATTTCTAACTACTAGCTTTTAAAAAAAGCCAGCGGCACTCCCTAAATAACTAGGTTGAAAAGTAGAGGGTTAAATCAGGATTTTGGAACTCATATTGCTAATATATCCAAGCTGGGTGGCCTTGAACACTGCCTGACTTCGGTTGACAGCATCAAGTTTCATTGAAGCGTTATGAATATGAAAGCGCACCGTCGCCCGACTGCGTTTGATAATCATGCTGATCTCAATATCGGTTTTCCCCATGGCCGCCCAACGCAAGCATTCCACCTCGCGTTTAGAGAGCTTAGAGCTGCTCGGCAATATCTGAACACGCGGCAAAACATGCATATATGAACGAATAAAGGCTCGGGCATAAAGCCCTAATTCCATACCAAAATTGTCATAAGCCTCTGATAAATCTGTTATTTTCTCATCAAAGGGGTTAAAGCTAACCGCCCCAATCTGGCTAAAGGGCATATGAACAGGTACAACAATTGCCGCATTGGTTTTGGCTCGCTCGCGGAACTTGGCAAGATCAATTTCATCAAGAAAAGTATTAGGATGCTGTGTATACACACCTTTTTCATTAATCCAGAAGGGCTCACTTTCGTAACGACAAGCCATTGTGATTGGGGACTCGAGTGCCAAATAAGCGTTCCCAAGCCAATCGTTTTTTCCTTCCCAGCCAAACACTTCGGTAGCAATTAATTGACCTTCAACATCAACCAGCGCCTCGTTTTTGGCGATATTATGACTTGCAGCAATTCGCATGTTAACGAGTTTTTTGACAATATCACGGAAGGCCTCAGCAGAGCGCCTAATGTCTTCGGGGCTCTTTATGCGAATGTTTTTGAGATTTTTGTGCACTTCCATAGCGGGAAACTAACCTTTTTAACTTACCCTGACAAATTATTTAGTATCAATTACACCTCATTGAGTGTTTTAACCAATTTTATGGCATGTGCCATAATTAAATAATGAAAGGTCCATACTGTGCATTTCCAGCTGTCAGATGATCAAAAAATGCTCAAATCGCTTGTGGAGCGTTTTGTCCAAGATCACTATGCCGACGGTCAAAGAAACACGTATCTGGCAACACCTTATGGCTTTAGCCCTGAAATTTGGGCTCTCTTAGGTGAATTGGGGATTATTGCGACAGCCTTCGATGAGTCCGATGGTGGCTTTGAAACAGATATAAAAACACTCACTGTAATTTTCGAGGCTCTTGGACGCGGCATCACAGCCGAACCACTTATCGAGTATGCTTATGAGGCTGGAGCGCTTTTTGCCGCAACAGCTTCGCCGGAGTTAAAAACGGCATGGATAGATCAACTGGTTTCAGGCGAGAAACGCCTCGTTCTCGCCCACACTGAACAGCGTGCACGTGATAATCCGCTATGGGTAGAGGTCGAAGCCAAACGTAAAGATGACGGGTTTAGTCTTACAGGTTCGAAGTCACTCGTGCCAAGTGGGGTAGGAGTCGACGGGTATATCATCTCGACAAAATCTATTGATGGTTCGGAAGATGATTTATCGTTATTCTTGGTGCCAGCAGAAACCCCGGGTTTAAGAGTGGCCCCATACAGGCTTGTCGATGGGCGTGTTGCCGTAAAACTCGATTTCGACGCCATTCAAATTCCTGCATCTCATAAGCTTAACGGAAGTATTCAAGCGCTGACTGCCGTTCAGCAAAAAGCAGATATTGCCCGTTGCGCAGAAACACTTGGTCTCATGGAAACCGTGTTTGAAACTACTCTTGAATATTTAAAGACACGCAAACAATTTGGCAGGCCACTAGGGAGCTTTCAAGCGCTTCAGCACCGCATGGTTGAACAATATGTTGCGATTGATCAGTTGCGGTCTCTCATTCTGCGCCTGACGCTTTTGAAAAGTAATGAGACTGTTGAGCTTGGCGAAATGATTGCCGGAGTACGCGCTTTTGCTGCCGAGGCGGGCACGGCTCTAGGGCATGAAGCCATTCAGCTTCATGGTGGCATGGGAGTATCCGAAGAGGTAATTGTCGCCACTGGCCATAAAAGACTAATGATGCTGGCGCGTTATCCCTACTCGGCTGAAAGTGCGATGGATATTTACGCTGGTGTGTCAGCATAAAAAAATTTTGATTGAGAGGCTTCTAAGCCTGAATATTTTCTCTTATCATCCAGTTCATACCGCGCTTGAGAAGCTTGTAAAAAACAGGCAAGTCCCAAGCGCATCTATCAACTGTCGGCCACCAGTCCAAAGCGGGCTGCAAATCATAATGCCCGCGACAATGACCCAAAGTAAGATATAAGACAGCCCCTTCGCCATGTTCTTTAATATAGAAAACAGGGTGAGTGCCATGGGCGTCATCCGCTTCAGCAAAGCCGGTGCCTGGCTGGTCACACGCTGCCTCCATTAAAACATCTAAATCGCCATGCGTCTCCAGGTGATATAACTCATCAGTTGTCTCAAAGGCTTCCACATCCTTAACCAATGGGTGGTCAGGCTGCGTGACAGTCACTTTGTACGGCTCGATAGCTGGGTGGGAGATGAATTGCGAACCGAGCAAATCCATAAATGCTGGCGCCCAACGCGGCGCGTCCCAAAGCCCATCATCTAACATTCTCAGAATAGAGTTAGTTCCATGTAGCGCATACCACCGACCACCAGCATGCAACCATTCCTTCAAGGCTTCTTGAGCTACAAGGGAAGGCACAACATCACAAGTATAAGTTACTATGCAGTCAGCCGCTTTCAGGGCTTCAAGATTTTCATAATTTTCAAAAACCCTGACTCTAAAACGCATATCCTCGCCTAGAAGTTTGAGTAATTCCAACCGTGCAAAATCAATATCATGATATTTACCCGCAGCGATAAGAACGCAGTCAATGCGTTTGGGCTGGTCTTCGGCGTCGCTCATAGGTCTATTTCTCCACGTATTTTTCTAATGTTTGATGGAACTGACGAATACGAATTTCCTGATAATCGCCAAGTTGCACCTCACCATTTTTAGAGGCCTTAAGCCCTTCCTGAACATAAGGTAAGTTTTCCATATCCTGCTCAAAAACATCGCCAAGGGCTCCCAACTCAGGAGCTTCAGTCCATTTCTGATCAACAGAAAGAAACTTCATAGGCGGGCTCGCAGGCATTGGCTGGCCGGGTGGAATGCGCGATAAAATCCGCACTTCCATCAAGCAATGGTCCGGGTCTTGCCATGGCTTCCACCGGTAAACAATGTTCGGCATGAACCCGCCCCAAGGCGCGAAGTTCGGGAATACGTTATAAACAATCGCATCAAGAAGCTCAGCATCCGTCGCATCACTATGGTCATGACCAAAAATTTCAGTGTAATATTCTCTGAAATTAGCCCCTAAAGCACGACGCGCGGAAACACCTTCAGGTACTTCAATTTTAAACGGGTCGCTGTCTGGATCGTAATTTTCTGCTGAACGACCATTATATTTTACAAACTCATCTACAATCCACTGCTGTTTCTTATCCGTCGGATCAATATGAGGTGAGATAACGCCAAATGGCACAAGATTAACATTCACATTGTCTCCCCAGAACCAGTAGGCACTGTTTTCATCACCCGTAAACGGCAAAATCTGCGGATGCGTGACCAACGTGTGCCAAGCTTCCATAAAGGCTTCTGCAGTTACCTTCCAATTGGCTGGAACTACTTTGCCAACCCATAAAACGGTTGCACACTCTTCATGCCGCCAGCGCTTAAAATGCTCCGGCAAGGGGGCCAAAAACTCCTCAAGCGTTGGGCCGCCTAGGTTTTCTTTGATAAAAATATAGCCGCCCCAGCGTCCAACTTCAGCTTCAGGCAGTTTCATTTTTTCATCACTCAAATGACCAAAGTCCCAACGATTTGGAATCTCATTTAAGCTACCGTCTTTATTCCATGTGTAGCCATGGAAAGGGCACTGGAATTTATCAGCACAACCATCTTCAGTTCTAAGCTTTCGGCCTCGGTGCAAACAGACATTGTGAAAGGCTCTGACACCACCATCATCCTGACGGACAATTAAGAATGTCCGGTCTGCATTATCAAAGACCACATAATCTCCCGGCTCGAGCAGATCTTCTTCCCTCGCAGCAAACTGCCAGATATTTGGCCACATTTTTTCTTTTTCGAGATTTTCAAACTCGACAGATGTATAACGGCTTGCTGGAATGGGGTCCGATCCCAAATATTCATAACTTGGCTCTTTAAGAAAATCTGGAACGGGACGCGCGTCCTCTTCCATCAAATCAACCCAGTTGACTCCCTTTGCCTGTCTTGTCAGATCCTCGTCTGACGGATTTGAAGTTTTCTCTGACATCATATCCCCCTGAATATTTTATGAGACGCATTATGGAATAATCCGCCTCCCAGATAATCATACTGCCTAAAAATAGCAAAACCCACAACCTTAACCAAAGCATAGGTTTAATTTTTGTTCATTAAGCTGGATAGTTAATCCAGAGAAGATAAAACAGGGGGATATAATGACACGTCTCGCAAATAAAGTTGCCATCATCACAGGCGGTACATCTGGTATCGGCGCCGGAACAGTAAGACGATTTGTACAAGAAGGCGCACAAGTTATTTTTACCGGCTCGAATGAAAGCAAAGCTGAAAAAGTTATTTCTGAAACAGGTGCTGAATTTGTCAAGCATCAGGTTCAAGATGCTGCAGGCTGGAAAAGCCTTATGGAACATGTCAGCACCAAATATGGGCGACTGGATATTATGTTCGCCAATGCCGGAACCGAGTCCGGCGACGCAAGTATTGAGGATGTGCCTCTGGAAAACTGGCAGAACCTTCTAGATATTAATCTGACCGGAGTGATGCTCAGCGCTCAGCACGCTGTGCGCGCGATGCGAAAAAATCCGGACCGGCCATCCGGGGCGATTATTTTGAACAGCTCAATGAACGCTTATATTCCCATGGGTAATTATGTTACCTATTCGACCACCAAAGGCGCGCTCATTGCCATGGCGAAATCTGTGGCCATGCATTGTGCCAATCAAAGCCTGCCT
>NYTN01000013.1 GCA_002683515.1 Rhodobiaceae bacterium | reverse complement strand
GTATGGCCGACATCTGCTGTGCTGAAGCGACCGGAGAGGCCAAGTTCTGTCTTTTTATGACCCGGCCAACGGGCTTCCTCAGTGCTGCCGGAGGTGGAGATATGAGTATCAGTGCTGCCGATAAAACCGAATTCATGCGGGTTTACCCCACGCTCTTGTTGAACCTGCATACCTTCTAAAAGTGCGCCACGGGCAAAATCACGGCTCGATAGACAACCGCCATTATAAAAACCTGTTTTAGGGTCGCGGTGGTCTTCAGTACATTCTGGTGTATTCGTCGTGCCTAATTTAGGAACGAGTCTATTCAAGGAAAAATCTAATTCTTTGTTACCAAAGTCCCGGCGTTTTTCGATATCGCAGAGCTCGTCAACATCTCCCAAAATATCTGTTACTCTGTTTAGACATTCCGAGTACCCTTTGTGTTGGGCAATTTCGTAAAGTCTTTCATAACTCCGAGTAAGCGCATAAGAAGCGTAACGGGAAGAGCTTGACATATTCTCAACTTCACGCGGGTTAAACATATTACCCCCTGAGAGATTTGCATTATGCGGGATTACGATAACGTCACATGCCTCTCGACCGCCCCGGCAAGCCGTTTCCAAGTGACTAAAAAGTTGATATGGGAAGGGAAACATGTGGTGTGAAGGAGGAAGGTCCGGAACATCTGTATTACGGAAAATCAAATTACGATGGGTGTGCTTAGCATCAGGACTTCTTGTATATTCGAGACCGACAAAAGATGTGAAGCGACAAGCCTCAGTTTTGTCATCTGCAGCTTCTGCGGCTTGGATAATTTGTTGCCAGACAATTTTATCTGCCGCGATGCAATCCTTATTCTCAGGCCCACAAACAGCCTCGCGTCTTTTGGGCGTTAAATCGGCATTAATTTGGTTAAACACACGGACGCCCTCAAAACCACCACCGCGGAAGGTATCACAGGCACGGGCGTCATGGCCTGCGAAAGCCCCAGGATTTCGGCAAATATAACCCTCGCCCAACGCTTCTGCGTGGTCGGTGACGGCGGCAAAATCAAGTGCTCGGAGAAGCTGGAACTTTTGAGGGGCATCAGCCGGTGGATCAGGTAGGGCTATCGCCTCGCCTTTGGCAAATCGATAAGCTGCCTCCGGGAAAGTGCGCGTCCCTTCAGGAAAAGCATCTGCCGACAGTGCTGTATGGATATGCAGATCACCATAATAGGCATTCTTTAGCCTATTTTTATTAATACAATTTTTATTTGGCTCTGTGTATTCAGGTGACGGGTCATAACCGAACACATATGTTTCGGGGTCAGATTTGGGCGATTGTGGCAGATTAATAATTGTCGTTGCGTCTATCTCATAATCCGGAATGCTTGATAGAATTTTATACGCCATAAAAAGCAAAGCTAGCAAAGCGGTTATGACTGCGAATACACGTACAATTATTTTAAGCATTTTCTCTCCCTGTATGTCACCCTCTACCCCACACTTAATGATCATTAAATTAAATATGAGGAAAACTAAGATAATTAACTTTAACCATTTATAGAAACTGTTCTAAACATGTTTTTAAAGGATACTTAAAATTGTTAACATCTACATTTATGCTAAATTGACATTGTTGAATTGTTATCAATTAGGGGGGGCAAGCGAGTGAGCTATGAGCATATTTTAACTGATCTGGATGATGATGGTATTTTGACTGTAACGCTTCATCGTCCTGAAGCCATGAATGCATGGACAATGACTATGACCAAGGAGCTTGTTGATATGGTCGAAAAGGCAGACGCAAATGATGATGTTCGTGCTGTGGTCGTTACCGGTTCGGGTGAAAGAGCGTTTTGCGCGGGTGCAGATTTATCCAGTGGTGTGGATACGTTTCAGTCGGCACTCATGGAAGACACTGATGGCTTACATAATGCGGACGGAAGCATTAATTGGGCGCACCCCGGTATTCGTGATACAGCNGGGCTTTTTGTCCTAAAAGTCTATAATTCGGTCAAGCCGTATATTGGTGCAATTAACGGCGTGGCAGTTGGCGTTGGGGTAACCATGACCTTACCGATGGATATTCGTATTGCATCTGATAACGCACGGTTTGGGTTCGTTTTCAGTCGGCGGGGTATTGTGCCGGAAGGATGTTCGGCTTGGTTCTTGCCAAGACTGGTCGGCATCTCAAAGGCCTTGGAGTGGTGCTATAAGGGGGATGTCTTCCCTGCACAAGAAGCACTTGATGGCGGGTTGATTAATGAAGTTGTCCCGCAGGAGCAACTGCTTGATCGTGCCAAGGAAATCGCGCGATCCTTTACGGGTGAAAGCGCGCAAGTATCAATTGCTCTTACACGCCAGATGATGTGGAAAATGCTGGGTGCTAATCATCCGATGGAGGCACACAAAATAGATAGCCGCGCCGTTTATGCGCGTGGTCAGCAAAGTGATGCCAAGGAAGGCATCGACTCTTTCCTTGAAAAGCGCGCGGCGGCCTATACCGATAAGCCGAGCGAACATATGCCGGAATTTTATCCATGGTGGGATGAGCCGGATTATGGCTAACTTTAAATTTTAATTTTGCTTGCGGCAGTTTACCAGGGCAATACTTCGGAATTCAAAAACCGTTGTGCCACAAGGTTTTTCAAGTCGGCAAATATAGGTGATTACGCCGCGGGTCTGGTCNGAGGATGAATGCCTTTTCTCAACCACCTCACTTGTGGCGCGAAGTGTGTCTCCTGCTCGCACAGCAAGTTTCCACTCAGCTTTTTCCCAACAGACACCACAAATGTAATCAACGTCGCCATTCAACTCATGATCAAGTTTGCGCCATAATGCGGCAACATAAATTCCGCTGGCAATGACTTCGCCAAATCGAGTGGAATTAGCGTCCTTAACTTCGACATGGAACCACTGGGGGTCATAATTCTTGGCAAAAGTAATCATGTCTTCGCCATCCACAACCAATTCGGAAGATGTCAGATGCTCACCAACTTCAATATCTTCGAAGCAACGCATATTTTCCATTTTGATTTACCGTATATTTTTCAGAGGTCTACGACGGTTTTACCGAAATTCTGACCGTCGAACATCTGGCAAAAGGCCACACCGACATTTTCAATGCCGGTCAATTTATGTTCAAAGCTTTTAAGCTTGTCCTCTGAAAGCCAGGTTTCCAGTTTCCTACGTACTTCATCATATTGATCATGCCGAAAATGCGTCATTAAACCTTGTGCTGTTATTTCTTTGGAAGAAAGTTCGAATAAATTATTTGGCGCAGTGGGGGGGCCTTCGGATGTGTAATGTGTCACAGCGCCAATCATTACAATCCGCCCACGATGGTTCATATTGGTNATGGCAGCCTGTAGNGTTTCACCTCCAACATTATCAAGAAAAATATCTACTCCATCTGGGCAGACTGCCTTAATAGCCTCAGCTTGACCTTCAGGAGCCTTCCTGTTTACAGCGGCGTCGTAGCCAAGTTCATTGATAAGAAAATCACATTTTTCCGGGCTGCTGGAAATACCAACCGCTCGGGCGCCATAAATTTTCGCTATTTGTCCGGCAATTGATCCAACCGCGCCGCCTGCGGCACTGATAAGAACAGTTTGCCCTTTTTTGGGGGGTGCAATTTCAGTTAGCGCAAAGTAGGCGGACATGCCAGTGTCGCCCAGCACGCCGAGGTAATAGCTATAGGGAAAAGAGAGGTCCCTAGGCAGTTTGGCAATAAAATCTCCTGGCTTTCCAATGGAGTATTCTTGCCATGCGAACCGTGCCATCAATTTATCTCCAACTAAATATTCAGGATTTTTTGTTTCTATTACTTCACAAAGCGAAAGACCCATTACAGGTTCGCCTAGTGGCATCGCGGGGAGAATTTCGTCACCAGCGTCCTCGTTCATCCAGTTGCGAAATCCGGCATCAAGTGAAATGGCGAAATTTTTTACTAGAATCTCATTATCATGAATTTTTTCTAGCTCTCTTTCTTGGAGAGCGAAGTCGTCATGCTTTGGATTGCCTACAGGTCGTTTCGCTAGAATAATACTGCGATTTTTCATATCATCCCCCAAAAGTATTTTTAAGAACTTATCAATAGAATAGATGATTAAAACAAGCTTTTTCGATAGGATTAATAAAATATTTAAATGGTTAACATAACCATTAAATGGAGGGATAATAATATGACAATGTCTCAGTTGGGTCGCCATGGCCTATCTTTACTTTTTGTCACTTTTTTGAGCGTCAGTATGATTGGTTGCGGTGATCCGCAAGAAACTCAAAATCAAGGCAATAGTGGCGTTACTTCTCTTTCAAATCAGATGCTGCCTTCAGGGTCTATACCAGAAGGGGTTTATTGGGGTGATCTACATGTTCATTCAAGACTATCGATGGACTCATTCTCGTTTGGTAATCGGATGATGACTGCGGATGATGCATTTAAGTTTGCAAAAGGGGAGCCCGTTGAGGCGCACACTGGGGACATCGCGCAATTAAGAAAACCGCTGGATTTTTTGTTAGTGTCTGACCACGCAGAATTTTTGGGAGTTATTGCGAGTATTATGGATCGCAAGCACGGCATTGAAACAACCGCACTTGGCAAGCGATGGAGCGGTTGGTTAGAGGATAACGATATTCAGAGCATTATTAATGAATGGGTGGGTTCATTTGATGCTGATACATCATCCCCAGATGCAGAACCAAAGATTGAGTATCCAGATGAAGCCTTTTTCAAAGGAGTTTGGGGTGAGATGGTTGAGACTGCTGAAAGGCACAACGACCCAGGAAAATTTTCAGCCTTTTCAGGTTATGAGTGGACCTCAATGATTGATGGTGACAACATGCATCGTGTGGTTATTTTTAGGGACGGTGCAGAGAAAACTCTCCGCGCTATCCCAGTTTCATCAACTGAAAATAGTGATCCAGAATATCTATGGGAAAGGCTGGAGGCCTATGAAAATCAGACTGGCGGCGAGGTTCTTGCTATCCCTCATAACAGTAATTTGTCTGAGGGCCGGATGTATTCTAGTGAGCGCGTATCTGGTTCAATTTTTGACACCAAATATGCTAAAACCCGAATTAGATGGGAGCCAGTGCTTGAGATGACACAGGTAAAAGGGGACTCTGAAACACACCCACTTCTATCGCCAGATGATCCTTTTGCAGATTTTGAGAGATGGGATGAAACAGACATCAACTCTAATGTTATACCAGAAGATAAAAAGATAGAAGTTTACACGGGGAGTTATGCACGTCCTGCTCTTAAAACTGGCCTCGCCATGGAGGAAAGCTTGGGAGTGAACCCTTTTAAATTTGGTATGATTGGTAGTACAGATTCACACACGGTTATGGCAACGGCTGACAGTGATAATTATTATGGTAAATTTGTTGACTCCGAGCCATCGCCCGAGCGTTTAATGAGTAAAATGGGTGGCATATTGTGGAATAACAGAATGCTCACTGCGGCAGGCTATGCTGCCGTTTGGGCAGAGGAAAATTCGCGTGAAGCAATTTTTGACGCAATTAAACGTAAAGAAGTTTTTGCTACTACTGGTCCGCGTATAGTTTTACGCTTTTTCGGCGGTTGGGATTTTGAAAATGCCGATCTCGAGCAACCCGATTATGCTACTCAGGGTTATAAGAGAGGTGTTCCAATGGGTGGAGATTTAACGGGATCAGATTTAGCCTTACAAAGCTCTAAAAACTTCTCACCGCGTTTTATAGTTACGGCTAGTAAAGATCCAGATGGAGCAAACCTCGATAGAGCGCAAATCGTCAAGGGTTGGCTAGATGATGATGGCTCATTACATGAGAAAGTCTTTAATGTTGCTTGGTCTGGCCCACGAACTTTGGATAATGTGTCGGGGGGTCTTGCACCTGTTGGGTCAACCGTTAATGTTGCCAAGGCAAGTTATACAAATACAATTGGCACAGAAAACCTTGCAACCGTATGGAGAGACCCAGAGTTTGACCCTTCTTTAAGAGCCTTTTATTATGTTCGTGTGCTGGAAATACCAACACCACGATGGACAACTTATGACGCACAAAGATTTAATCTTAATTTACCTGACGATATTCCGGTTTCAATTCAGGAAAGAGTGTACTCATCGCCAATTTGGTTCACGCCAGCTGTGAATTAGAGTGATGAAATCAGAAATATGGTTAATAAACCTGAAAGCTTCTTGGCATTTTTATAAGCATACTGAATAAAATGAAAAGAATTATGGCCATACTGTTCAAAGAGCCGTTATTTATTTTTGTCCTTTTTTCGATTTTGTTGTTCGGCATTTTTCTTTCACAAAAAGCAGTGCCTGATAACGTTATAATTGTGTCAGATGAGCGCTTGAAAGAATTCTATCAATATAGTCGCCAAAGTTTTGGATTGGCTGCCATATCAAACAAGCTACAGGTTATGTCAACTGAAGAGCGAAATGAGCTTATCGAGGAATTTATCCGCGCCGAGGTGCTTGTTAGAGAAGCCCGCCGCATGGGTTTAGATGAGGGTGATTTTATAATTCGCCAGCGCTTGATACAGAAGTTGGAGTTTCTTTCTGACACTCAAGCAAACATTCCTGAAAAAGCTGAGGCATTATTAGTGGATTGGTTTGAGAAACATAAAGACAAATATCGTCAGCCTTCTGAAATAAGTTTTACACATATTTACTTTATTCCCGAAGGGAGAGAAAAGGCTCAAGAAGTATTGGCAGCCCTTATTAATCAAAAACCTATGGCGATTACCGAGCAGGGGAATCGATTCCTTTATCACAAATCTTATCAACGAAAGTCACAAGAAGAAATTACCGCCCATTTTGGTGAAAATTTTGCCTCGTCTGTATTCGACCTTCCATCCAGTTCAGAGTGGCAGGGGCCATTAGCCTCTCGCCACGGTTATCATTTGGTGCGAATAGCTGATAAAAGTGAAGCAAAAATCCCAGAACTATTAGATGTACGGCAGAAGGTGCTTTTTGATCTTAAGCTTTCACTTAGCTTAGCGTCGCGTCATGAATATGCCGACACTCTGCGTGATAAATACACGATTATTTCCAAGTAATCATGTACCAGTGCAGTCAATTTATTTTTCTTGTTTTATTTTTAAGCATATCCTCCATATCCTCAGCTATTGCTCACGATCCAAGACCAGTTTTGATAGATATTTATCAAGACGACACGCGTGCTGGTGAGCTAAAACTAGAATGGAAAATACCTGGCTCGCTATCTTCTAACAAGCACCCCCTAATCGGGTTCTCAGATTTTTGTAATGTCACACAAAAATACCCAATTCGGTATACGGGAGAGGCTTTCTATGGGGGCGCCAATTTTCTGTGTTCTGGAAACACAACTGGTTCACCATACGTTTTGAATCTCATATACCCATTAGGTAATCCATCTCTTTCGAGTTTTATAAGGCTGCACGAAAATAACTTCGCAGGTGATAAACGTACATCAATGTTCCTGCTTAAGCCGGACGAGCTTTCCTGGTCCATACCTCAGTCACTAGAACCCCCAAGTGCTTCGCCGTCTTTGATTGCGCAGGCTTATCTTGACTTAGGATTCAATCATATTCTAAAAGGCTGGGATCATCTCTTGTTTCTCATTTGCCTTATGGCGTTGTCTCGAATACCTAAAAAAATATTTTTTGCCATTACTGGCTTCACGGTTGGCCACAGTCTTACATTGGCTGCAGCATCTTTGAACATCCTTACTCTGCCTGTTATGTATGTTGAAACACTTATTTCATTGAGTATTGTGCTAGTTTGTGTCGAGTTGTTGCAAACTAGTAGAAATACTTTCTCGCGAACCTACCCAGTTTTGATTTCCCTGTTTTTCGGGCTGGTACATGGGCTTGGCTTTGCCAATGAACTTATCAGTATTGGGTTTCCAGAGGATGGGCTGGTTGCGGCACTCCTGTTTTTTAATCTTGGGGTCGAGGCTGGGCAACTCACCTTTGTTGTGCCGGTAATATTGCTCGGTTTTGCTGCGCGAAGATTTATTGGCTCTTCAGGCAAACTTTACGGGGGGTTAGGCTACAAGTTTATATTTTTCACAATCGGCTTTATTGCCTGTTACTGGTTTGTTGAGCGTAGCCTTCAATTTTAAGGGTCTAATTTAGAACATAAAAAAACCCCCACCCAAGGGCGGGGGTTTTAATCTTGTGTAACCTATTGGCTTAGAATTCATATCCAATTTTCATGCCGAAATGCTGTCTCTTTGCAGGGGCAGCAAATGCGAATGCACCAGCGTCAAATGGGCGAGCAATACGGCCACCCTCTTCTAGGATATCATTACCAAAAACAGTAACTCTGATTTGATTACCGTTTGAGGTTTCAGCACGGAATGTCGCCGACAAATCAAGTGACTCATATGAGTCAACCTCAATATTAGGACCTTGTGCAAAGTTAAAGGTCTTCCAGTTTGCCTGACCCCAATATGAGTCACGGCCGCTATAGCTTCCTGATACTGTTAGATCACCACCAGCTAAGTTGACGTCGTAGTCAAAACCAAAGTTAAAAGTAACTTCAGGGGCCATTCTCAGCTTAGCAATATCAGAAATATCAACACCGCCATCATCATATGAATCATAATCAGAGTCGAGAATACCAATTGCAGTATTTAAGCTAAGGTTTTCAGTAGCGTAATAACGGCTTTCAATTTCCAAACCTGAGATTGAAACTTCCGCTGCGTTAAGACTAAAGGTACAGGTAGCTGTTGCTAAGTTACCGCAAACAACACCATTAGTTGTAACTTGCTCTTGCTTGTCCTTATAGTCGGCCATGAAGGCGGTGACGTTAAATACGAGGGCATCTGACGGCTCTAATCTAAGGCCAGCTTCGTAGTTAATGACTTCCTCTGTGCCGAAAGGCGCACAAGTTACTGGGTCAGTACAGCGGGCAAAAATACCGCCACTTCTGAAGCCGTTAGATACTGAAGCATATACCATTCCGTTGTCGAAGTTTCTTTCAACAATAAAACGATGCTGGATATAATCATCTTCATAAATTTCGTTAACAGCGTTAGCGAAACCAGCTGCTGGAATAGTTCCAGAGCCTTGGAAAGCGAACTTATCTGCTACTGCAGTAGCGCCTGCGAAGTTTCTAACGAAGAAATCTTTTTCTTCCTCAGTGTACCTCAAGCCCAGTGTGACTGACCACTCTTCGTCGATGTCGTAAGATACCTCACCGAAAATTGCTGTCGCCTCAAGCTCTTGTCCTGAGACAAAGTTTTGAACAGGGCCTGACTCTTGGTCGAAGCTTGCATCTAAGAAATAGTAACCAAGAACATAGCTTAAAGGACCGTCGAAATCAGAGAGGAGTTGAAACTCCTGAGAGAACTGTTCAAATCCGATGTTACGGGTAACAGGGAACACAATAGTTGGAGACCCCCAAGAACTAATTATCATTTGTTCAAAAGAGTCTTGATCACCTGTAATTGACTTCAGAGTATGGTTACCCAAATCAATATCAACATTCAATGAAAGGTTCTCAGTTTCATAAGTCATTCCAAATGGAGCGGCATCGTATGTTGTAGAGTAGTCATTTGCTGCAGAAAGATCACCTGATGCGCTAGCACATTTAAGCGGGTCAGCAGCTACGGCAGCACCAATACCAGTACAGAATGTAAATGGTAGTGTGTTGGAAGTTATTGCCAGATTGTTTCTTTGGGATTTGTCATCAACTTCGTCATATATAAAGTCTACAGTGATGTTATCCGTAACATCAGCATTTAATCTGATAGAATGAGACTGAACATCTTTAAAATCACTGTCATTTCTTCCAGTGGTTACATTGTACATCCAGTTGTCGGCATTAAGATCTCTAACGGCAATTTTCAAGCCAGCTCTGTCGCCTATTGGAAAGTTGACAACCGCTTGGAGATCTTTTGTGTTGTCTTCTTCAACACCAATTTGAAACTTTGCACCAAGCTCTCTTGTAGGCTTCGAGCGATTGATATTAATCACGCCGCCGATAGTGTTACGTCCATAAAGCGTGCCTTGAGGTCCGCGAAGGACTTCAATTGACTCAACATCAAATAAATCAAGATTAACACCACCATTGTTAGCGGCAAACACACCGTCAACTGTGACGCCAACTGCTGGGTCATTTGATTTTTCAGTATCATCATAGTTAAGGCCACGAATTGAAGCAGAAAGACCTGCCCCGGCGTATGCCATGTCATGAAGCGCAACGTTAGGAACAAGTTTTCCTAAGTCTTGAGTCATTGGAATATTTCCCTTTTGAAGCTGTGCAGCAGTAAGTGCTGACACTGCAACCGGGACATCCTGAATTGACTCGGATCGTTTACGAGCTGTTACAATGATTTCGTCTGTCGCCTGAGCCTGAGCCTTGGAGACGAGCGACAAGCTTGTGTGTGTGCCAATCATCGACACAACAAAAGCAAAAGCCGCAAAACCAGCCAATAATTTTGGCAGTTTTTTTGTGAATTGCATAATTTCACCCTCCTAAAAATAAATAATTAAGTCATATAAATAAGTAAGAAAAATGACTTGGCTGTATTTTGCAGATAAAGGGTTGGCGCAAACCTGAATAATAGACTAGTTTAGGAACTTATGGCATTTCCAAATAATTTTGTTGCAAATATGCATCATAATTGTTGGTATGCTCTTGGTTGGGTTTAACTGAAGATATCCTGAAGAAAAATCTCTATTTCCTGCTTGCACCGCTGGGCCGGTGCCGAAGTTGGTGCAATACCGTCGAATCCATGGCAAACCCCTGCATAAACATGCAAATCAGTCGGTACGCCGGCCTTTATCAAGTTGCCTGCATAAAGAATATCTTCTCCGGCGAACAAATCGAGGTCACCGACCACCATAAAGGTTTTGGGTAGGCCGGATAAATTTACGGTTCGGGCCGCCGCAGCATAAGCGGGTATATCTGGCTGGCCGAACAACCCCCCAAGATAGGATTGCCAACCAAAAAGATTGCTAGCGCGTTGCCACACAAAAAAATCATCATCTGGGTTGGTGGCGGGTGCTATATTCGTATCGTCCAGCATGGGGTAGACCAGCACCTGCCCGCATAAATCATGTCCGGCTTCGTCTCTGTTCAAAAGACTGAGGCCAGCGGCAAGCCCGCCACCTGCACTGACACCAAGAATGGCGACTTTATTTTGATTAATCATGACGCTCTCAGCGTCACGCATGACGAGGTTCAGTGCTGCATAACAATCTTGGAGCGGTGCGGGGTAAGCATGTTCCGGTGCCAAGCGATAATCGACAACAGCGACGGCGCAGTTGAGCTTCAGGGCAAGTTGCTTAGCCATATAGCCATCGCTTTCTGCCGAGCCAAGAATATAGCCCCCGCCATGAATCCATAAAAGACAGGGTAATTGTGCAGTCGTGTCTGTTGGGCGATGTAAAAATACCGGTACCCCGAAACCGTCTTGTGCATTTTTGGCGACTAGTTTGTGTGTTTCAATCCCCTCAATAGGAGGCTGATCTTTTGCCATTTCAGCCGCGATAACCCCATAGGCAGCCCGCGTCTCCTGATAGTTTTCCGCCGTTAGGGGCTTGGACATCAGGTCGGGGAGGTGATCGAGAATGTTGGCAATGTCATCAATAAGGTGCTTGGTGGAGGTCATTTTACCGCCTTTATAGATTGGTTCTTAATGTTTTAAGCTGGTGGATTTCTGTCAAAACTCGTCAGAGCCGCATCCACGGGAGACCATGTACTTTCAGACTCGTGCCAGCAATTTGCTTCCGGCTTGACCCATGACGAGTCGTCCATTGTGCCGGCCTTCACAAAAACATGATCCGGGATTTCCTCAACGAAAGTCAGCATTTGTGAACCACATACAGGGCAAAACCCCCGCCCGACATGCGAGCCGTCCGTCCCCCTGCTTTTATAAAGTTTGTATTCGCCTGAAAGTTTCACACTGTCACGGGGCAACATTACAATGGTTGCTTTGCCGGAGCCGGTAACTTTTTGACAATCCCTGCAATGACAATGGAGTGCCGCCTCGGTTTTGGTTTCGTCCAATTCATAGGACAACTGCCCACATAGGCATGACCCTGTAATCATTTACACCCCCCC
>NYTN01000012.1 GCA_002683515.1 Rhodobiaceae bacterium | reverse complement strand
CAAATCCGCCGCGGCAGGTAAATGCTCTTTCAGGACTGCTTCTGCCAACGGCCCTTGCAAGGCCAAGAGCGCGCGATTTTCGACAGATAGTCTTGCTTTACCGACAAGCGACTGGGCGATATGAGCAAAGTCATCATTTTTACAAGCGGCGTTCACAACCAACCAGAGGGTGTTGCCGAAACGAGTAACCATCAAATCGTCAAGTATCCCGCCATCTTGATTTGTTAGTTGCGTGTAACGAATACCACTCTCTTTTAAGGATATTATACCGCCGGGAACGAGCGCCTCGAAAACAGGAGCAACATCGCTATCCGGGTCTTCAGGAAATAACTGCGCTTGCCCCATATGGGAGACATCAAACAAGCCTGCTTTTTCGCGTGTGTGGAGGTGTTCGCCCATAACACCTAATCCATATTGGACAGGCATCTCATATCCGGCAAAAGGAACCATTTTTGCGCCCAACTGCAAATGCATGTCATAGAGCGGGGTTATGGCGTAGCCGTTTAAACCATGCTCAGAGGATGCACCTGATACTTTGCCGGTACCGTCAAAATCTGTTGTAAAGTTGGTCATTAAACCGACAGGAAACCTGCTCCCAAAACTCAAGAGTAAACACATCACTTCCGAACCATTAATATGGAACGTGCTGTGCCCTCCTCTGTCTTGGGAACCTGAGAGATTGATGGCAGAGATAAATTGAATACCAATTCAACTAACTACCATTTACCCCGTCGGTGAGATAAGCCGTATCCAAAACAAGAATTAGAGCTTATCTGCTTTCCAGAGCCCTTAATTGAAGCGGTCCTTTTGCCTGAGAGTTTCCGAGGGCGGTTGCTCCTTCGGCGCTGAATTTAATCAGTCTCTTCCACTACAATTTTGAAGGTATATTTATTATGGAATCGAGTCGACCAAGAGTCAATGTTGAGACATATCTTTCAGTTAATAAACCTGCCTAATATCCAAGACGGCGTTTCTTTTCCGAGATATTTGATGCCAGTTCCTCGGCAGATAATTCAAAACCAACAATAACCTGCATACCATTTGAAATCGCATCTAATTGAACATTAAGTCCATTTACCATTTGCTTGAAACTGACAAAATCACCCGATGTATCGGCTTTTAAAGACACAGAGATATTTCTGGTCATGCGCGAAATAACCTCATCATCTGGCGTTACAAATGCAATAAATACCGGGAGAGTAGCACTATAAGCACCTGCGGAATTCGCATAAAAACGACCGCTGATAAATAATGCCAACTCCGTATTAGAGGGACCCGTCACTTCACAAACCAAATCAACCCAATTTAACTCCGCCGTCCAGTTTTGCCGATCACTTTTGACCATGCGTTCCCCATCAGCAAGAATGAAAGGTTTGGGGCATTCAACATAGGGAAGAGGCTTCTCCCCTGCGCAGGCTGACAGCAAGATGCCCATTAAAGTCACCTGCAGAAAAGTCTTTGTTATTTTGGACATAAACATCATGTTTCCCTTTTATAATGTCGCCTGTAAGTAAGTTTCGGTTTATAAGTATTATGGTTTTAAATATCCAGTGATTTGCTCATTTAATGTCTTAAGAAAGGCATGACGTTAAACTAACCAAGCCAATTACATTGGGCAAGTATATTGGGCTAATACAATGTGCAAGTCTTATGGTTATCAGCATACGGATCAATTAATGTCAGATATGTCCAAACCCTCACTAAAACTTCTACTCGCCACGCCGCGAGGATTTTGCGCGGGGGTGGATCGAGCCGTACTGATTGTTGAACGGGCGCTCGAAATTTACGGGCCACCAGTTTATGTTCGACATGAGATTGTTCATAATAAGCGGGTTGTTGACGACCTTGCCGGTAAAGGCGCGGTGTTTATAGAAGAACTGAGCGATTTACCTGATGACCTTAATGAAAAAACACCTGTGATTTTTTCTGCTCATGGCGTGCCCAAAACTGTAACGCAAGAAGCCAACCGGCTGGAACTGAATTGGCTGGATGCAACCTGCCCGCTGGTCTCCAAAGTTCACATTGAAGCGCAGCAACATTTTTTAAATGGCTATGAAATTTTAATGATTGGTCATGCCGGTCATCCCGAAGTTATTGGCACAATGGGGCAACTGCCCGAGGGAAAAATTAAGCTAATTGAAAACACTGATGATGCAGAAGCAGTAGAGGTTTCCGACTCGTCTCGTATTGCATATATCAGTCAAACCACCTTATCGGTAGATGACACAACCACAATAATCGCAACCCTGAAACGGCGTTTCCCCGACATAGCGGAGCCACACAAGCAAGATATTTGTTATGCGACAACTAATCGTCAAGCCGCGGTTAAGGATATTGCACCTCAGTCAGATATGGTGCTGGTAATCGGCGCGCCGAATTCGTCCAATTCAATGCGTCTTGTTGAGGTTAGCCTCACGTCTGGCTGTCCTGAAGCGCATCTCATCACTGGGCATACAGATATTCCTCTTGAAAGATTGAACGGCATTTCCACATTAGGATTGACCGCAGGTGCGTCGGCACCAGAAAGCTTAATGGAAGAAGTTATTGAAGAATTATCTACTCATTTCTCACTGGTAATTGAAGAAGTTGTTCATACGACCGAGTCGGTAGAGTTTAAACTTCCAAAACAAATACGATAAAGGTGCTGGAGACTTTTCCTTATGGCTGTATATACCGATCTCACTAATGAACAGCTAACAGACTTATTGTCTGATTATGATATTGGTAGCGTCTTATCACTTAAGGGGATAGCTGAAGGAGTTGAAAACTCTAATTTTTTACTTACCACCGAACAAAACGGAAATGCAGAAAAGTTTATCCTTACGCTTTATGAAAAACGGGTAAACCCCGACGACTTACCTTTTTTTATAAACCTCATGTCACATCTCGCTGAGTCAGGTCTTCCTTGCCCTATCCCGGTAAAACGGAAAGATGGAGCCACACTCTCTCATGTTGCCGGGCGTCCTGCAGCGATTATCAAATTTCTTGAAGGTCTTAGTCTCCGTCGACCGGAGGCCGTACATTGTCATGCGCTGGGCGCTAGGATGGCTGAGATGCACCTCGCTGCACAACGGTTTGACATGGAGCGCATGAATAATCTTTCAATTGATTCTTGGCCGGATCTTTATGAGACTTCGCGCCATAATGCAGACACGCTCCATGCCGGTTTAACCAACTTAATTGATGGAGAGTTGGAACGACTTAAAAATCATTGGCCTGATAAAGAAACTGGCCTGCTGCGCGGCATCATTCATGCCGATTTGTTTGCCGATAATGTATTTTTTATTGGCGAAGAGTTGTCTGGCATAATTGATTTCTACTTTGCTTGCACTGATATGCTGGCTTATGACCTCGCCATTGTTCTAAATGCGTGGTGCTTTGAGACTGACAAAAGTTTTAATATTACGAAAGCACGCGCCCTGATGGATGGATATAATTCAGTTCGGAAACTCTCATCTGAAGAAATTGAAGCTTTGCCAATTTTAGCCGCAGGGGCTGCCATGCGTTTTCTTCTTACTCGTTTACATGATTGGTTTACCCCTCAAGAAGGTGCACTCGTCAAACCGAAAAATCCCCTAGACTATCTGCACAGGCTGAGGTTTCACAAGAAAACAAAATCTGCAGCTGAATATGGAGTGGAGCTATGATGACAGCCTATACTGATGGAGCATGTTCGGGTAATCCCGGCCCCGGTGGATGGGGTGTATTAATGATTATAGACGGGCAGGAAACCGAGCTATGTGGCGGTGAAGCAGAGACCACCAATAACCGTATGGAACTTAAAGCAGCTATTGAAGCATTGCGCGCGCTGCCTAAAAATGGCGCTGTGAAAATTGTTACAGACTCTACTTACGTAAAAGACGGCATCACATCATGGATGGCAAATTGGAAGCGTAATGGCTGGAGGACTGCCGCCAAGAAACCTGTAAAAAATGAAGATTTATGGCGTGAATTAGACACTGAAAACGCGGCGCATCAGGTCGAATGGGCTTGGGTAAAAGGTCATAGCGGCCACTCCGAAAATGACCGCGCCGATGAGTTGGCACGGCGTGGAATGGCCGCTTATCAATAAATCTATAAAAAAAGATTAGAGTTGGCTGATTAGGTTTTCAGCACCTGAGTCCACGGCTTCGCCGGGGTTGGACTCAATATTGAGTGTATCCACAACGCCGTCGCGAACAATCATGGAGTAGCGCAAAGATCTCGTGCCGAGACCAAAACCTGAGCCGTCCATTTCAAGGCCAATAGCTTTAGTAAATTCACCATTGCCGTCACCGACCATCATAATGTTACCACCTGTACCCTGATCTTTTCCCCAAGCGTCCATGACAAAAGCATCGTTCACTGAGAGACAGACAATCGTATCAACCCCTTTTTCACGGATGCTTGCAGCATGCTGGACATAACCCGGCATATGCTGATTAGAACATGTCGGGGTAAACGCCCCGGGGACGGCAAATAAAGCGACGGTTTTGCCACCAAAAAGTTCCTCTGTAGAAATTGGCGCAGGTCCAGCATCAGACATGTGCATAAAGGTTACTGAAGGGAGTTTTTCTCCGGCTTGAATGGTCATATTACTATCCTCTAATTATGATATTTCATCATATCTTATCGCCAATAGATTACCAAGAGGCAGGGTTTATTCGTTTACAGATTTTTTTGATTGAACATAGCGAGATTGAAAAACGTCGCCGGAAGTGTCTGTTATGACAAATTTCAGCGCTCTGTCTGAAAAACTATCGTCAGCGGGCACTACGGGGACACTAAATACCCAGAGGTTTGGCGATTGAGAAACAATTTCAGGTTCATCAAAAAAATCGCCATCTCGTCCGGCAATAAAAACGTTAGGTCTTGTTAAATTTTCTCCGGCAATAGCCACTTTAAGGTTGTTGTCAATAAAACTGACCTCTTTGACAAATAATTCATCATTCGACGGCTTTGGGAGAGCAGTTAAAGCTTTACTCACCCATTTTTGGTCAAGGGAATTCCTTATATCTTTCAGGGTGATGCGTTCAGAAAATGTGAAGCTAGCGGGAACACAAATGTCTTTGCAAAGACCCAAGGCGAATGTGAGGCTAAGAGCAAACACTGTCTCATCTCTATTTTTAAAAGAGTCTTTGAACTTCAAGGGGATGAAAATAACCGTCTCACCATCATACCCATTTGTAGGACCCCCAGGTTCTTTGAAGCGTTTTGGAGTCAAAAAAAGTGGCTCCCCTGCTGAAAAATATGGCGAAGCCCCCCACTCAAATGTGGGCGCAATACCCGCCGCCCCAGGGAAATGCCAATAACTATGCCACCCCGCAGACATTATGAGACGTAATGCAATAACTGGCTGTCCCTCATAAACACCTTTCACAAGTTTGGCCTTGGCGGCCTCCAATGGCTTGCCGTAAAGGGAGGTTGGCTCCTGCCAATCTTTATAAAAAAAAGGAGATGTCGCGGGTATGCTAAGTCTCTCCAGTTCTGACGCATATGATTGTGAGATAATCCCAATGCCTGAAAGCATAAAAACAAGCGCCAAAATCAGAAAGGATTTACTATCGAACATTGATTTGTTTGCATCCGGTCTGCTTAGATGTTTCACTATAGGGATGATGTTAGGTTATATGAACCGGTATGTCTTTAATGAATGAAAACTTAAGCGGGCAATTGCTTTTAGCTATGCCTGGCATCGGCGATCCGAGATTTGATCGAAGCGTTGTTTATATTTTTGAACATGGCCCTGATGGGGCAATGGGGTTTGTCGTTAATCAACCTGCCGAAGATGTATCCTTAAACGATATACTTGAAAGTCTTGACCTGCCAATCAGTNATAATGGAGACAGGGTGAAAGCCTATCTGGGCGGTCCGGTTGAAACCGGACGTGGATTTGTCTTACATACGAGCGATTATACAGCATCCACAACCAGCCTCGGAAATAATCATCGCATCGCCTTGACAGCTACATTGGAGATTATGGAAGTCCTCGGTAAGCATGGCGCACCTGATAGATCACTTTTATTTCTTGGCTATGCAGGTTGGGATGCAGGACAATTAGATGCAGAACTTCATGAAAACGCTTGGTTGGCCTGCGACGCAGATTTAGATTTGATTTTTTCAATTGATCCAGAAAAAAAATATCCAGCAGCCATGGCGCGGATGGGCATTGACCTTGGCAAGCTCAGTTCTGACCAAGGCCAAGCTTAAATCTCTAATACCTTTTATTTTTCGGGTAATTTAATCGATATTACAACTGCCAGACATAGCAATATGGACGGGATGACAAGGAACATCTCAAGCCAGTCTACAGTCATAGCTCCCAGAAAGCCCGGGGAAAAATAATGTGCCCCCCAACCAAAAATAACGAATAACAATATCAGATCCACATTTAATATCACGGGGCGCCAGTATCTCTCTGAAATTTCCGATACCCGCATCATTGAGAGATGCGCAATAATCAATGCCAATGACATAAGAGCCATAGCAATACGCAAATCGTTCAAATCCAAATAATTCATAAAAATCTGCCAGCGCACCAACATGATAACAACAAAAGAAAGCGCAAACACAGATGGAATAATCAGCCGCCTTCTTTTGCGTAAATAAGCGACGACCAGAGCAATTGTGGCAACAAAAATCAGCACGACTAAAACAAATTGGTGGAAGTAAAATCGCTTCTGTTGAATCTCAGATTTATAGTCTGGGTTCCATAACCAAAACTTAGTCTTGGTGGGAATATCACCATTTAAAATATATCTTCGAACAGCTCCGGGTGGGACTTCCCAATCAATTTCATTATCCATGGCATCGCGTGGGGCAATCTCAGTGTCGTCAGAACTTATGAGCCGCAAATTAAATGGTACATTTAGCCTTGGATTTGTTGCTATATGAAAAATATCCGGGCGGGAAAGTTCAAGCATCAGATACATGGTCTCATCACCCGTATTNTGGATGGCAAAATCGTATATACCTGGCTTAACCTGCTTAATATGCCGCGTAAGATCTATATAACGCATATTGCTGGAGACAAGCACAACATCGACAGCCAAGGCTTTTGAAGGCAACAAAGCCTGTGCCGGAAGCAACGCAAGGAAACACAAAAATACCAGAACAGCGTGTCGTAACAGTCGGATAACATTTACCCCTGCAATATCCGTGATTTTCTTCATTTTTTCATTATATCACGGAATACCGGCAAAGTTAAAAGCCGTTCAGTTCCAAATTTCTTCAGTCAGTTTTTTTCTGCCGAATAAAGTCTTGAACCTGGGCAAGATCATTGGGGCAAGTTTCGTATGTTTCGTCTTGCTTCATCATCACCTTAACCCTTTCAGGGGTATCGATAATTTCTTCCGCCTGACGATTGCAGGCCTTTTCGACAGAGGTAGGGAATTTAGCAGGATGGGCGGTGGCAAGCGTCACTATAGGCGTTGAAACCGGTAAGTCACTACGCAGAGCCGCACCATATCCAACAGCGGTATGCGGATCGAGCAACATCCCGTCCTTCTCAAAAATATCCTTAATGATTTTTGCAGTCTCAACTTCATCAACACGCTCAGCGGCAAAACTTCCGCGAATAACATCAAGCACTTTTGAAGAAAGTGAGAATTTTCTTTTACCGGTCAATTCTCTCATTAAGCGACAAACTTCAGCAGTATTGCGGCCAGTGACCTCAAATAATAGACGTTCAAAATTACTCGACACCTGAATATCCATACTCGGACTGGTTGAGGCTACAACATCCCCAATTTCATAAGTACCTGTCTTGAGCACCCGCGCGAGAATGTCATTTATATTTGTCGCAATAATAAGTTGCGCGATTGGTAAACCCATCTGCTTGGCAACATATCCGGCAAAAATATCACCAAAGTTTCCAGTCGGAACAGAAAAAGCAACCTCTTTATCAGGACCACTCAACTGCGCTGATGCCGTGAAATAATAAACTGTTTGCGCCATGACACGCGCCCAGTTAATCGAATTCACACCCGCTAGACCGGTTTCGTGACGGAAATCCGCATCGTTAAACATATCTTTGACAAGCGCCTGACAGTCGTCAAATGTTCCGTCAATAGCAAGCGCATGAACATTTGAGTCCGTCGGAGTTGTCATTTGTTTTCTTTGAACGTCGGATACACGCCCCTCGGGAAAGAAAATGAAAATATCTATATTTTCGCGTCCGCGAAACGCCTCAATTGCTGCGCCGCCCGTATCACCTGAGGTCGCTCCGATAATTGTTGCGCGTCGACCACGACGTGACAAGGCTTCATCCATTAGACGCGCGAGAAGTTGCATAGCAACATCTTTAAAGGCAAGGGTCGGGCCATGAAAAAGTTCCAGCAAATAATGCCGGCCGCCCAACGGCACAACAGGAGCAACATCAGGAACTTCAAAGGCCTGATATGCGGACCCCAGAATTTCCCTGAAGCGATCATTATCAGGCGTGCCTCCAATAAAGGGCTGCAAGACCTCATAGGCTACCTCGGCATAGGATTTATCCTTGAAACTCGCCAGCGTTTCGCGCGACAGGCGCGGCCAACTTTCAGGCACGTAGAGTCCACCATCAGTCGCAAGACCCGCCAGAAGCGTATCTTCAAAATCAAGAACTGGGGCGGTGCCGCGTGTGCTGATATATTTCACTACTCTGTCTCGTTTTCAGTTTTCGCACGATGGATCTGCTTTATGAGCCACTGCACATAAACAATTACAAGAGCCAAAGCAAGACCGTACCATGTCACAACATATTCTAAATGCCGATTCGGTAAATTGACCCGTGTTTGTCCACCAATTGGAGCTTGAACTGGGAAGACGTTTTCCGGTTTTTCTTGGCTATCAATAAAAAAAGGTGCAATCGGCCAGCTATTCTTTTCATAACCGGCATTCTCTGCCATGGCATTAACATCTTTGACGAACCAGAGATTTTTATCTGGCTCATCGGGCAGCTCAAATACATTCCGTTCACTGGGCCAGACCATCAACCCTTCTAAACGTACTTTACCTGAAACCTGACCGTCTTGTCGGGTAGCGGAGGCTTGATGGGATTCTGGGATATAGCCACGATTCACCATAACAATTCGTTCCCCACCTATCACAAAAGGTGTAATGACCTGATAGCCTGGACCAAATTTTTCGTGATGCACAAACCAGAACTGCTCTACTTGATGATCAAACACGCCCTCTATAAAGACCGGCTGGTAAATATAGTCGTCAGAGGAAAGTTTATCCCATTCGCTTGGCGGTGGGATAATTTGAGCGGGGGCAGCAAGACGCGCCTCAATCACTTCTATAAGGTTTTTTTTCCATTTCAGTCGCTCCATCTGCCAATTGCCGAGACTTACAAGAAAGGCCAAGACCGGAAGGCAAATCAGTGTCGATATCAAATAAACCTTTAGCTGAGTCATAACTTAATCCGCAAATAAGCAGGCATCACTTACCCTCATTTTGCTTGTCAACATTGCCCTTGTGAAGTCTGCCTTCATGCGCATTGTGCCGATATTGGGAATGAATTAGCCAAGCTTTAGCAGGACGCAACATCAGCATCGGTAAAGCAAAGCCAATCGGAAGCCAGATGGCGAAATGTATGATGTAAGCGGGTTGCCAGCGTAATTCGACATAAAGTGCTGCCACGGTAACGAGCAACCCAGCCAGCATAATCACAAACACAGCAGGACCATCACCTGTATCTATCTGACTATAATTAAAGTGACACTCTGAACAGCTTTTGGGCAGTGACAAGAAACCCTCAAACAACGGGGTCTGCCCGCATGCAGGGCATCTTGATGAAAAAATGCCCATATTTGTCCTTAATGGGCTGCCGGAGTTCCCGCGCCAATGATGTAAATCACCACAAACAGGAATAGCCAGACAACATCAACAAAGTGCCAATACCAAGCAGCGGCTTCAAAGCCAAAATGCTGTTTAGCCGTAAAGCCACCATTCAGTGCTCGTAACAAACAAACCAGCAAAAAGATGGTACCAACAAGTACGTGGAAACCATGAAACCCAGTTGCCATATAGAAAGTCGCCCCGTAAATGTGACCTGAAAAACCGAAGGCGGCATGTTGATATTCATATACTTGGAATACTGTGAATAATGCGCCAAGCGCAACAGTAAGTAAGAGCCCCCACTTAAGCTCCTCACGATTGTCTTCAAGCAATGCATGGTGCGCCCATGTCACTGTCGTGCCGGAAGTCAGCAATATCAGTGTATTAATCAGTGGCAAATGCCATGGGTCAAAAGTTTCAATACCTTGAGGTGGCCAATGTCCACCTGTCAACTCTGTTCTGGAATACTGAATGGCTTCACCCGGATAAAGGCTTGCATCAAAATAAGCCCAGAACCACGCGACAAAAAACATAACCTCAGAGGCAATAAACAGTATCATGCCATAGCGGTGGTGAAGTTGAACAACTGGTGTATGGTCGCCACTATTAGCTTCAATAATAACATCCCGCCACCATGACACCATGGTGTAAAGCACACCCATCAGGCCAATGAGCATCACCCACGGACCATTATCGTGAAAGAATAAAACTGCCCCAACAGCCATTATAAAAGCACTTAGCGAGCCAACAAACGGCCAAGGACTAGGATTGACAAGATGATAGTCGTGTTTTTTAGCGTGTGCATCTGCCATTTTTTTTCCCTGTATTCATAGCGTAGGCATTTCTTTGAATGCTTACTAACCCTGCGGTATCTGTTTTGTGTTTAGCGTCGTTTGATTGGATACCTTTTCAGACGTCAATTTAGATTTTAAAAAGAAAGTATAAGATAAGGTGATAGTTTTGACATCCATCATCTCTTTATCATCTACAATTTCCGGATCAATAAAAAATGTCACCGGCATATCTACTGTCTCGCCAGGGGCCAAAGTTTGCTCAACGAAACAGAAACAATCAATTTTTGAAAAATAATATCCGGCTTTTTGCGGTGTTACATTAAATGTCGCTGTGCCTGTTATCTCTTCATTAGTTGGATTATGAGCCTTATAAAAAGCAAGACCAGTCTCACCGATTTTCAAACTCACGGCATCATCAGGGGCTTTAAACTCCCAAGGCATTTGGCGGTTGCGTGACGCATCAAAGCGAACTGTCACCTGTCTTTCGATAATTGTGTCCGATGCTGTCTCAGCACGATTGGTGGTACCCGCATACCCCGTAACACGGCAAAATAGATCATAAAGTGGAACGGCGGCAAAAGCCATTCCCCCCATAAAAAAAACACCGGCTAGACAAAACCCAACGGTTCTGTTTAAAGCGGGCGATTTTTTTCGGGGAGACTGTGTTGACATGAGTAACCTTTAATAATGTTCTTATAATGCTCTTTGCACGATATTCGAGCCAAGCTTGACCACCGTGACAAGGAAGAAAAGTACAACAAAACCCGCAAGTACCCAGCCCATAATAGCGGCTCTTTTGCGTCGACGAGAGAGCAACTCATCACTCCATTCAGGTGTTCCTTCAAATTGTTCTTTCATTTTAACACCTATCTAAATACCAATGAGCTTGTCGGCGGGAAATCCAGCAAATAGCAGGAATAAATACAAAATGGAATAAGCAAACAGTGCCTTAGATGCAGCCACTTGCCTCGCGTCTGGTGCGATGAAAAGCCAGAAGCTCATCGCAACAAACACGGCGCTTAAAGCTATTGAAAACAGAGCATAAAAAAGACCTGCATGACCCAACAAAGCCGGTAAGGCAGCAAACCCAGCCATGACAAGCGAATATGCAAGGATCTGAAAACGCGTATTTTTTGATCCGGCAACCACAGGCATCATAGGGATATTATTCTCTGTGTAGTCCTTGTTTTTCAAAAGAGCCAGCGCCCAGAAATGCGGGGGCGTCCAGAAAAAGATAATCGCAAACATTAAAACAGGAAGCACATCCACTGTGCCGGTTGCGGCTGCCCAGCCTACGACCGGTGGAAAAGCCCCAGCGGCACCACCAATCACGATATTTTGTGCCGTATGGCGCTTGAGCCATACAGTATAAACCACCGCATAAAAGAAAATCGTGAAGGCCAAAAGTCCGGCTGACAACCAATTGACGAAAACGCCAAGACACATAACTGAACCTGCAGACAGTGTCAGCCCGAAACCCAAAGCCGAGTCTTTAGAAACCCTACCCGATGGGATGGGCCGTGTTCGTGTGCGCTCCATATTGGCATCAATATCTGCATCATACCACATGTTCAGTGCGCCTGAAGCCCCGGCACCAAGTGCTATCAGCAACAGAGCTGTAAAGGCTACAACCGGGTGTACCCCTCCATCTGCACCAGTCGGTGCCATAATCATGCCAATAAGTGTGGTGAACACAACCAGAGACATGACGCGGGGCTTGAGCAATTCAAAATAATCAGCAGCGCTTGCCATCTCAGAAACCATCTCCTTGGTCGCATCTGTGACATCATCCGCTCTGGGGACGGATGTGTCAAAGACTGGCAAGTCGGTGCTGTTATTCGCCATAAGTAGTATCTCCGAGCCTATTTGATTTTCGGCAGTTCGTTAAACTGGTGGAAAGGTGGCGGAGATGTCAGCGTCCATTCGAGAGTCGTTGCGCCTTTACCCCAAGGATTATTGGCAGCTTTTTGACCTCTTGCGAAGGCATGGATAACACCGACGATGAAAATCAGAACACCAAATGCGGAGATGTAACTACCGAGTGAAGAAATGAAATTCCAGTCAGCATAAGCATCCGGATAATCCGCATAACGGCGGGGCATACCAGCAAGACCAAGGAAGTGTTGTGGGAAGAAAATCAGATTCACACCGATAAATGTCACCCAGAAATGCAACTTACCGATAAATTCGGAATAGTTATAACCGAACATTTTACCAAACCAGTAATACCAGGCTGAGAAAATCGCGAACACAGCGCCCAGAGACAACACATAATGGAAATGCGCGACGACGAAATAAGTGTCGTGATATGAGCGGTCAACACCGGCATTTGCCAACATAACCCCTGTCACACCACCAAGGGTAAACAGGAAGATAAATCCAAGCGCCCAAAGCATCGGCGTTTTAAATTCTATTGACCCGCCCCACATTGTGGCAATCCAGGAGAAAATTTTAATCCCCGTCGGCACGGCAATAATCATTGTTGCAGCAACAAAATAGGCTTGAGTGTCAAGGCTCAGACCAACTGTGTACATGTGGTGTGCCCACACGACGAAGCCGACGCCGCCAATGGCGACCATGGCATAGGCCATACCGAGATAACCAAAAATAGGTTTTTTGGAAAATGTCGAAACGACATGACTGATAATACCAAAGCCTGGAAGAATAAGAATATAAACTTCAGGGTGACCAAAAAACCAGAACAAGTGCTGATACAAAATCGGATCACCACCACCAGCAGGATCAAAGAATGTCGTGCCAAAATTTCTATCCGTCAACAACATGGTAATCGCACCGGCAAGTACAGGCAGAGACAGCAACAACAGAAAGGCTGTGACAAGAACGGACCATACGAAAAGTGGCATCTTGTGCAATGTCATGCCGGGGGCACGCATATTGAAGATAGTCGTAATAAAGTTAATGGCACCCAAAATGGATGAAGCACCTGCCACGTGAAGTGAGAGAATAGCAAAATCCATAGCCGGACCAGGTTGTCCGGAAGTTGAAAGCGGCGGATAAATTGTCCAACCACCACCGACCCCATCATTACCGGGCGGCCCTTCGACGAAAATCGAAATACCGAGCAACGCAAAAGCGAAAGGCAAAAGCCAGAATGAAATATTATTCATTCGCGGAAAGGCCATATCCGGTGCGCCAATCATCAGCGGCACAAACCAGTTCCCAAAACCACCAATCATCGCAGGCATGACCATGAAAAATACCATAATCAGACCGTGTCCGGTTACTAGAACATTATAGAGGTGGTAATCACCGCCCAGAATACCGTCACCAGGGGCTTGCAGTTCCATCCGCATTACCACAGACATAGCACCGCCAATAATTCCTGCGATAATCGCAAAAATCAAATACATCGTACCAATATCTTTATGGTTCGTCGAATAGACGTAACGCTTCCACCCTACCGGATGATCTTCGTGATGAGCCGTGGCTTGATCTATTGCCATGATTTCTGTCCTCTTACTCGGTTATTTTGATAATTGTGTGGCTGAAACTTCTGCCAGATTGGTGTTAGCTCCGTCATAAGAAGCAAATTCAACTTTGGCTTGCTCAACCCAAGCAGCAAATTCTTCTTTTTCGACAACTTTAACCATTATCGGCATAAAAGAATGGCGAATGCCACAAAGCTCGGAACACTGGCCATAATAGGTACCTGTTTTGTTGGCTCTGAACCATGTTTCGTTGAGGCGTCCGGGATAAGCGTCCATTTTGACACCGAAAGAGGGCATAGCCCAATTGTGAATTACATCTGCAGCAGTCACAAGAACACGTACCGTTGTATCAACAGGTACAACCACTGCGTAATCTGTTGACAACAAGCGTGGCTGACCTGGTTGCAATTCATCCTCTTCTAGCATCAGCGCATCAAAAGCAATATCGCCATGGTCGGGATATTCATATCCCCAATACCACTGATAACCTGTCGCTTTTATGGTCATGTCGGCTTCAGGTGTCGCCTGATCATATAAAAGGCGAAAAGACGGCACGGCGATAACCAACAGTATCAAAATCGGGATAACTGTCCAAACAACCTCAATCATCGTGTTGTGGCTCGTTTTGGATGGCACAGGGTTGGCTTTGGCGTTAAAGCGCACCATGACATACACCATTAAACCCAGCACAAAAACTGTAATGGCTGTCATGAGAATAAGCAGGAAATCATTAAAACTGGTAATCCGCGCCATCATATCTGTCGCGGCAGGTTGAAAACCAAGCTGCCAAGGCTCAGGCTGTGCAGCACGAGCAGACGTTATTCCCATAAAGCTCATCACACATAAGGCAAGTAGCTTTGCGGAAGGATTAGTTATGTTATTCAGGCGCATGGAATTACCCTTAAATTCGGTTGGTTGATTACACATATAGTATAATAGCCCACTGCACAAAATCACTGAATTAAGTAACCATGCGACCAAATGCCCAAAACAGAAACTCTTAATCTAAAAATCAATCTCAAGCTGTAAGGAACAAAAAAGTGGCATTTAAAATTGAGCATGTCAGACTAATTTTTGACATCAATATCATACGCAACATATTATCATATAAACGATACGCCTAATCATGAAAATCCCCTTAATCAGAAACGGTGAGATATGAAACCCGAAAATTTATTTTTTGACACTTCCGGCCTCGACCAAGATCACGCACAACGTCTTACTGAAGAAGCTCTGACTGGCGCCGATGACGGAGAGCTTTTTATGGAGCATACGCTCTCAGAGAGTTTTTCATTTGATAATAATAGATTACGTGCCGCCAATTTCGATACATCCCGAGGATTTGGCCTGCGTGCGGTTAAAGACGAAACTGCAGGATATGCGCATAGCACAGATTTGAGCGAAACAGCCATTAAACGAGCGTCTTCTGCTCTTTCACCGGTTATTTCAGGTCATAGCGGAACGATATCCGATGCCCCAACAAAAACCGAAACAAGCCTCTATACGGACTCCAACCCGCTAGAAGGGGAAGGCTTCTCAGACAAAGTCAAAATTTTAGAAGATATTAATGCATATGCACGCGCCAAAGATAACCGCGTCAGGCAGGTCTCTATTGGTCTTTCAGGCGAATGGCAGGCTGTTGCGATTATCCGACCTGACGGGCAGCCAGTTTTTGATGTGCGGCCCCTTGTTCGCCTTGATGTCTCAGTTGTTGCCGGCGAGGGTGACCGCCAAGAAAGCGGGCATTGCGGACGCGGTGGTCGTGCCGGATACGCTAAATGGCTTACCCCTGAAAACTGGCAAGGTCAGGTTGATGAGGCTTTGCGTTCAGCTCTAGTCAATCTTGACTCGGTTCCTGCGCCGGCAGGCGAAATGGATGTCGTTCTGGGCCCGGGGTGGCCAGGCATTTTATTGCATGAAGCAGTCGGTCATGGCCTAGAAGGTGACTTTAACCGGAAAAAAACATCAGCATTCTCCGATCGTATTGGGCAACGTGTTGCTTCTCCGGGTGTCACCGTGATTGATGATGGCACCTTACTTGACCGGAGAGGCTCGTTATCTATTGATGATGAAGGCACACCGACCGAAAAAACTGTTCTCATTGAAGACGGGATTCTGACTGGTTATATGCAAGATCGCATGAATGCGCGCCTTATGGGCATGCAACCGACGGGAAATGGCCGCCGCGAGAGTTTTGCCTGTCAACCCATGCCGCGCATGACCAACACTTATATGTTAGGTGGCGATAAAGATCCGGATGAAATTTTGGCAGATGTTCAAAAGGGTGTTTACGCGGTCAGTTTTGGTGGCGGCCAGGTTGATATTACATCAGGTAAATTCGTGTTCTCTTGTACGGAGGCCTATCAAATTGAAGACGGGAAGTTGGGCGCACCCATCAAAGGCGCGACACTTATCGGCACTGGTCCTGAAAGCATGCAACGCATTTCCATGATTGGTAATGATATGAAGCTTGATGATGGGATTGGCACCTGCGGCAAAGACGGACAAGGTGTTCCAGTCGGTGTCGGTCAACCCACATTAAGGCCGGAAGGTCTTACTGTCGGCGGCACGGGCTAGAAAGATCAGGATGTTTAAAGGTTAATAAGTTAAGGCTTTATAGACAGAAGTAATGTCACCTTCCCACTCAGTGGAAAGTTTTGTTGCCAATGCCTCCGCAGGACTACACCCTTGTTCGATAACAGCTTCTAGCGGCCTTAAATATTGGGTTTCATCTGCACCCTCATAGTCTATTGCCCCACGGGCAACCAGACCCTCACGCGACAAGTCGACTGCCTGACGCGCAATATCTAACACATGGCCATCCCTAAACTCTGCTTTTAGTCCTTGCCGTGCAGCATTGATACGCAACGCATTGCGCTCCTCCGAAGACCAATCACATATCATATCAAGCGCTTTCTTCTGCGTAGCCTCATCATAGAGTAACCCGACCCAAAAAGCAGGCAACGCACAAAAAGTATCACGCGGACCACTATCAGCGCCGCGCATTTCTATAAATCTTTTCAGTCTTGCTTCGGGAAACAGCGTGGTCAGATGGTTCTCCCAATCTTCGCCCGTCGGCTTCTCACCCGGCAGAGCTGACAAATTCCCATCCAGAAAGTCTTTAAAACTTAAACCTGTCGCATCAATAAAACGCCCGTCCCGAATAACAAAATACATTGGTACATCCAACGCATAATCCACATATCGTTCATAACCGAAATCATCAAAAACAAAAGGTAGATTGCCTGTACGCTCTGCATCAGTATCCAGCCAGACCAGAGAGCGCTCGGACACATGCCCCATGCTTTGACCATTTACAAAGGGTGAATTGGCAAATAATGCAGTCGCAATGGGTTGCAGAGCTATCGCAATCTGCATTTTCTCAACCATATCGGCTTCGGAAGCAAAATCGAGATTCACCTGCACTGTCGCTGTGAGGTACATCATCTCCAGACCCCTCGCACCCCGCGTCGGCATATAGTTCGTCATAATGTCATAACGACCCTTAGGCATTTTTGGCATATCCGCCAACGACCAATCAGGCGCATAGCCGATGCCCATATAGGCTTGCCCCAAACTCTCGGCAAGTTGCAAAACCTCTTTAAGATGCGTCCCAACTTCGGCACAAGTTTGATGTATATTTGCTAAGGGTGCACCGGAAAGCTCCAATTGCCCTCCCGGTTCAAGCGTTACAGAACCGCCGCCTTGTTCTTGAGGACGGGTAAGTGCAACCAGCGTTTCACCCTCATATTTGCCTTGCCAACCATTACCTATAAGCCCTTCAAGCATTGCTTTAATGCCATCCGGCCCATCATATGGCAGGGGGCTAAAATCACTGGAACGATAACCAAACTTTTCGTGTTCAGTTCCAATACGCCACTGATTTTTGGGTTTTTCGCCGGCGGCAATCCATTCAATGAGGGATGCCTTATTTTCCAGATATTCTGTCATTCAACTCGTCTCTTAAGCCGATGTAAGCTTGTTTTCTGAATCGCGCAAGACGGGAAATGATCGATATTTCTATACGCCACTTCTATACCCAGTCCCCTAGAGTCATCTGACAAAGTGAAAGAGCAGCTACCAAAGCAGTATCGGCGCGTAAAATCCGTGGGCCGAGACTAATTGCAAGCGTATCAGGACGGTTATGAAGCTTTTGTCTTTCTGCTGGTGAAAACCCGCCTTCAGGCCCGATAAGAATCGCAACAGGCTTATTGTTCATTGCCTCTAGCGCTTGTCGTGAGTCCTTGGTCAATATCGGCCCCGCGCCCTCATCACAAAAAACAAGAGAACGAGAGGGCAGAGTTTCACTCAGTTTTTCAAGCGCCAATTCCAAATCAATGGAGTCATTCAATTCAGGTACTTGTAGCAAATTACATTGTTCAGCAGCTTCGACCATATTTGCTTTGAGGCGCTCATAATTTAATCGTGGCTTTTGTGTATATTGCGTCAAGACAGGCGTCAAAGATGCCGCCCCCATTTCAGTAGCCTTTTGAACCATATAATCAAGGCGGGCTTTTTTGACCGGAGCAAACAGCATGTGAATATCCGGAGCAAAGGTTTGTAAGCGGGTTTGGGTCTGGGCCTGAATCAAAGCTGATTTTTTATCAAGCTTTGAAATCTTAGCAAGCCACTCCCCGTCGCGCCCGTTAAAAACTAAAATATGCTCACCGAGCTGACAGCGCACGACATTCCGTAAATAATGGTGCTGGCTTTTGTTTAATGTACAATTCCGATTTTCATTAAGGTCTTCGGATATATAAAGCCTGATTTTGCCTGTCATCTTGTTATCTGTTGACGCCATTGGTCTCTCTACCCATTTATGTCGTGAGCAGGTATAGTGAGCTCAGCTTGGTTTAGTCGGCTTATTTATAGTGCTGTCCATACTAACAAAACACCAGTTATTTTTTTTCCAATTAATGAAATTCAAAGACCAGAAATATGCGTGACAAATCGCCGGCAGATGCATCTAACAATAACTGGGTAAACCAATTTCTCCCGACCCCATTTATTCCCTATGCCCGACTTGCACGGCTGGACCGCCCTATCGGAAGTTGGCTACTTTTCTGGCCTTGTCTTTGGGGTGTCTGGTTGGCTCAACTTGAAACCGGTCTCATCCCATTGTCACAGACATTTAATATCAGCGCGCTTTTTGCTATCGGCGCCATCGTGATGCGCGGTGCAGGATGCACTTATAATGATATTGTTGATCGGGACTATGATGGCAAGGTTGAGCGAACACGCAACCGACCCCTCCCAGCCGGTCAAATTACAGTGAAACAAGCATGGGCATTTTTGATTGTTCAATGTCTAATCGGGCTGTGTGTTTTATTGCAGTTTAATATACAAACCATCATCCTTGGAGTTCTATCGCTCGCCCCCATTGCAATTTACCCGTTCATGAAACGCTTTACTTGGTGGCCACAGCTTTTTCTAGGTATTGCATTTAATTGGGGTGTATTTACGGGTTATGCGGCGTTAGCAGGCAATCTTTCAGTTACGGTAGGGCTGGTCTATGTTGCAGCCATATTCTGGACCATGGGGTATGACACCATATATGCCCATCAAGATCGTGAGGATGACGACCTGATTGGCCTTAAATCCTCTGCCATCCGACTGGGTGATAAAACCTATATCGCACTCTGGGTAATTTATGGCTTAAGCGTATTAAGCTTTCTCGCGGCAGGGTTAATGGCGTTTGCGGGTTTGTGGTTCTATCTTATTATGGGTGCAGTGGCTCTGCATCTGGCATGGCAGGTTTTAAACACGGACATTAATGACAGCGATAAGTGTTTGGCTGTTTTTAAATCCAACAGAATTTTGGGCTTTATCATTATGATGGCATTTGCGTTATCCCTATAGTCAAAATTGGCTTAGAGATAGAAGCGCCTTAAAAGCTGACGAATGCCATAAAGGGTCTATATAATTTAAATACAGAAGAGGCTTATCTTCCAGTAATGAGATTTTGCCTGAAGACAAATATGGAGATAAATAAAAATGTCTGACCCAGTTTCAAACCCAATGGACTTTGCCCAACAGGCAGTTGAGAAAATGCTGGCTTATGGCGCAGAACAGGCAGATGCACTGGTTAGCGAAAGCCTCTCCATAGGGGCGTCCTCCCGGCTTGGAAATATGGAAGATATTGAACATGCGGAGTCTGCAGATGTTGGTCTGCGCGCCCTCATCGGAACCCAACAAGCATTTGTATCTTCCTCCGGCATGAATGCCGACCAATTGGACAGCCTCGCAGAGCGCGCTGTTGCGATGGCTCGCATGGCACCTGCCGACCCATTTTGCGGATTGGCGGATGGGAGCCGACTAGCTGAAGAAATTCCACAACTTGATCTGGAAGACGCCAATGAACCAGAAATGGCGAAACTCACCCAGATGGCGGTTGAAACAGAGGAAACCGCTCGCGCCATGGAAGGTATTACCAATTCCGAGGGTGCGGGGGCTGGCTGGGCGAGAAGCACAACCGGTCTGGTCACCTCTGACGGTTTTGCTGAGAATTATAGTGCAACCTCATGGTCGCTCAGTTGTGCCGTTCTTGCCGGTAATGGCGATAATATGGAAAGAGATTACGCAGGACATACAGTTCGGCACAGAGAAGATTTGGAAACGCCTGAACAAATTGGGGCAGAAGCAGCCAGCCGCGCATTGGCGCGGCTCAATCCGCGCAAACTTGAAAGCCGCAAAGCTCCCGTCATTTATGACAAAAGGGTGTCGGCTAGTCTGCTCGGTCATTTCGCTGCCGCTATTTCAGGAACAGCTATCGCACGCGGCACAAGCTTTTTGAAAGATTGCATGAATGAAGATGTGTTTTCCAAAAGTATTACTGTCACAGATGACCCCAAACGCACAAGGGGACTTCGCTCTATGGCCTTTGATGCTGAAGGCTTGGATTGCGAGAAACTTACCCCAGTATCGGAAGGGCAGCTCACCTGCTGGCTACTTGATACCTCGACAGGGAAACAACTTGATATGCCAAGTAATGGGCGCGCGGCGCGGGGTATTGGCAGTCCACCCTCACCTTCTGCATCCAATCTCTATATAGAAGACGGAAACGTATCCCTTCAAGAACTCATGCAGCAAATTGGCGAGGGGCTTTATGTCACCGAACTAATTGGTATGGGGGTTAATGGCGTCACTGGCGATTACAGCAGGGGAGCTGCTGGTTACTGGATTGAAAATGGCGAGCTGGCCTATCCCGTGAGTGAAATTACAATTGCCGGCAACCTTGAAGATATGTTCAAGAACATCACACCTGCCAATGATTTAAGTTTCAGATACAGCATTAATGCGCCCACTTTACTTGTGGAAGAGATGACACTTGCAGGTCTCTAGTCCCCTAACGTCTTCTCTTAAAGAAGACTTTGAACTTTTATGTTCTGCTGTCCGGCAAGCCGGAGATTTGAGCATGCGCTATTTCGGTCAATCGCCTCAGCATTGGGAAAAAGAGGAAAATCAACCCGTTAGTGAAGCGGATATAGCCGTCAATGACCTGTTGCATCAACAGCTGCAAACCCCCAGACCAGATTATGGGTGGTTATCAGAAGAAACCCCAGATGAGCAACACAGGTTAACATGCTCACGTGTTTGGGTTGTTGATCCAATTGACGGCACGAAAGCATTTATTCAGGGCAAGCCAGAATTCACGATTTCAGTTGCTCTGGTAGAAAACTGCAGGCCCATCGCCGCGGTTGTCTATAATCCTGCTCATAAAGAATTTTACGCCGCTATGTTGGACATGGGTACTCATTGTAATGCCAAGCCTGTTCAAATCACAGAGCGTAAAACCCTCGAAAACAGCCGAATTTGCGGCTATGAAAAAATGTTTGCGCATGAGGGTTGGGCGCATTTATGGCCGCAATTAACTGTCGAAAACAGAAATTCCGTTGCCTATCGTTTGGCTCTCGTTGCTGCCGGTCAATTTGATGCGACATTAATTATGAATGCCAAAAATGATTGGGATATTGCCGCCGGTGATCTTCTTGTCCATGAAGCGGGCGGCGTTGTCTTTGGATTAGACCGCAAGCAACTGACCTATAATAATCAAACCACCCGTCATCGGGGGTTGATGGCAGGTTCCAAGACACTCACAGCAGAATTTGCATCACGTGTTGAGACTATTAAACATAATCTGTGATATGCTTAATATATGATTAAGCATCAGAATCACTTAATGAATTTAAATGTCTAAATTCTCAATAAAACCCCCACATCGGTCAAAAACACTAGCTGTAAGCACAAGAACATTCTCGGTTTACATCAAACCGTTTTTTGGGTTGATACTATTCGGAATTTTAGCAAATCTTATTATCGCAGGGGCAGCAGGAGCGCTTCCTTGGTTTATTCAGCAAGCTGTCGACTCGGTCTTTGTTAATGGGGATAGAGGCATGTTGGTGATAATCCCTATTGGCGTGGTAATCATGTCGGTTGTCAGAGGCGGCGCAACATATCTGTCCAATGTTATCCTAAATTATGTCGGGCAAAAAATCACCGCTCGGCTTCAACTTGAAATATATGAAAACATTATCAAGGCTGATCTGGAAACACTGGGCGACTCACATACCGGAAGTTACATCGCCATATTTCTAAATGATGCCAAACTCATGGCAAACACCCTAAACCAAACCTTGATTAACTTGTTTAGGCACTTTTTTACCCTGATTGTCCTCACGGGCATGATGTTTAACCTAAATTGGAAACTTGCCAGTATCTATGTGATCATAGTTATGCCAGCAGGTATTTTGTCAATGCGACGGCTTGGCAAAGTTACGCGCAAAGCCTCTCATCAAGGTCTAACAGAGACCGGGCTTCTCTCAAGACTTATATCAGAAACCATCAAAGGAATCCGAGTTGTCAAAGCCTATGCAGGTGAAAAACTGGAAGCCAAAAACGCGGACCGGATCATTAACCGCGTTCTAGAATTCACGATGCGTTCGGTGCGCGCCAAATCCGCATCCAGCCCTATTGTTGAGTCTCTAGCGGGTATTGCAGTTGCCGGCATCATCTTCTGGGGAGGAAGCCAGAGCTTTGAAGGAAATTTGACTGCAGGTGAATTCATGGGCTTCATCTCCGCACTCCTTCTTGCTTATCAGCCGCTCAGATCCGTAGCCAATCTACCTGTCGTTTTGCAAGAGGGTGTGGCAGCAGGGTTGAGGGTTTTCGACATTATCGATAAGCCCATTGAGATTAAAAATAAGCCTGAGGCCACTGAACTAAAAGTCTCACGAGGCGGCATCGGATTTAAAAACGTCTCATTTGCTTATGGCAGTCGAGATGTTGCTGCATTAGATGGCATTTCACTTGACATTAACCCAGGGGAAACAGTCGCTCTTGTTGGCCCTTCAGGGGCAGGGAAATCAACCTTACTCAATTTGGTTTTGCGTTTTTATGACCCTGTGTCCGGAAGCATTGAGATAGATGGTCAAGATATTCAAAATGTTACAATTGAAAGTCTGAGAGCATCAACGGCACTCGTGACACAAGAGCCGTTCCTATTTGATGATACAATCGCCGCCAATATTGCTTATGGCCAAAAGGATGCCAGTCAAAAAGACATAGAAAAAGCCGCAAAAAGCGCTGCGGCACATGATTTTATTTCTGTCTTGCCAGAAGGCTACAACACAAGATGCGGGGAAGGTGGCATGCAATTATCCGGCGGTCAGCGTCAACGCATCGCTATTGCCCGCGCCATGGTGAAAGACACGCCAATTCTGTTACTGGATGAGGCAACCTCAGCATTAGACAATAAGGCCGAGAAAGAAGTTCAAAAAACACTTACATATTTAATGCAGGAGAGAACATCTCTCGTCGTAGCGCATCGGTTATCGACCATTATAAATGCTGATAAGATATATGTGATTAATCAGGGTAAGGTCGTCCAGTCAGGTTCGCATGAAGAATTATCAAAAGCCAAAGGTTTATACGCTGAATTATACAAGGCACAATTTGAGGATGAATAAACCGGTAAGTAGCAGTAAAGTTCAATAGTTAGTATTCAAGTTGCGTTATGAATTTAGTGATTAAAAAAATCTTACGATGCAAAGCGATGCTGTATTTTGCAGCACTTCTTATCAAAATCTGGATTGGTTTTGTCTTTCTCTCTTGCCGTAAGGTTATTGTCGGACAGCCGCATCTAGATGAGATGCAAACCACCAAAGACACATTCATTCTCACCATGTGGCATAGAAACCTCCTCATGGCCCCCAAAACACTGGTGTCATCAAAATCATATGCCAGTTTGAGTTCTAATCATGTAGACGGCAAAATAGGTGCTTTTTATGCTCGGCTGACAGGCGTCACTCCCGTGACTGGCTCTGGAACAGGCACTGCCTCAAAGCGACCTGTTAAAAATAAAAAAGGCGCCACCGGTTTACGGCATTTAATCCGTTATTTAAACAATAATACCTGCGTCTGGCTAACCGCCGACCTTCCTCCCGGCCCCTCGCGTGAATGCGGAAGAGGGATTATCGCATTGGCGCGGCTCAGTCAAAAACCTATAATGCCAACTGCTATCCGCTCAGAAAACGAGATTATTATTGAAAAGTCATGGGACAAATTCATTATCCCAAAACCTTTTGGTAAGTTGGTAATACTCTTTGGCGCGCCGCTCACAGTGCCAAGAGATGCAGACGATGAGACGTGTGAAGTCTGTCGCCAACAATTGGAAAAAAATCTTAATGAACTTCATGAAAAGGCTGAAAATCTGTTAAAAGGCTAATTATGCCTTTGGTGTTTTATATTTATCGAGTCGTAACTTGGCTCATCGGACCGCTTACAAGCATTTTATTTCGATTTCGAAAAAGAATGGGGCGAGAAGATGGCTTCAGAAAATTTGAACGGCGCGGATACGCAGGAATGGCGCGCCCCAAAGGTCTTTTGGTATGGGTGCATGTCGCCAGTGTCGGGGAGATGGTTACTGTTCTGCCCTTAATACGTAAACTGCTTGAAAGTCATCCGGCAGCCCAGACCTTACTCACAAGTGGGACTGTTACTTCTGCCAAAATCGCAAATGACAATCCGCATGAAAGAATTGTTCACCAATATGTGCCAATTGATCATCCGGGATTTGCCAAGCGCTTTGTTAAACACTGGCATCCCGATATTGGCCTGTTTGTAGAGTCTGAAATCTGGCCGAACCTGATGTATCAGGCGGAACAGAATAATGTGCCTCTGTTCCTAATTAATGCGCGAATGTCGCAAAACTCATTTAAAAATTGGAAGCGGTTTCCTAATAGTGTCAGACATCTGCTTAATCAATTCGACCTCATTATCGCACAAGATAACCAATCCTGCGTTCGTTATGAAATGCTTGGGGCGCGGCGTATTATATTAGCTGGTAATCTTAAATATGACACCCCACCTTTAACTCACAATGAAACCGAACTTCAAAATCTCAGCCAAGCTATAGGTAGCCGTCCAATCTGGTTAGCCGCCAGCACCCATGAAGGCGAAGAACTAATGGCCGCTGAAACTCATAAAAACCTCAAAAACAAACATCCTGGATTGTTGAGTATCATCGCGCCTCGCCACCCACAAAGAGGTGATAGTCTTGTTAAACAACTCACAGAGTTGGATCTAACGATTGCCCGGCGAAGTGAAAGTCAGGCCATTAACGCAGATACGGATATCTATTTGGCCGACACGATTGGCGAAATGGGGATCTTTTACAGGCTAAGTGATATTGCTTTTATTGGAGGAACTGTCACACCCAAAGGGGGACAGAATCCTCTGGAAGCGGCACGGCTGGACTCAGCCATTTTTTACGGTCCCTCTAATGAAAACTTTTCAGAAATTTTTACACTTATTAAAGAGGTGGATGCAGGACGGGAAATTTTCTCGCAAAATGATATGACTGATATGGTCGACCTCCTTCTTTCGGATAGCGACTTTAGGAAAAAACTCATAAATAATGCCCTGAAAATGATTGATAAAAATGCCGGCGCAACGGATGAAACTCTCACCGCTATTTCACCGTTTTTAGAGAAGACGACCTCTGGATAGGATGAAATATGCGCGATCCTAAATTTTGGCGTTTTCCCCCAAATAAAATCCACGCGGCTAAATTTGCACTCCGGCCCTTAGGGTTTGTTTATGGTCTAATCGTTAACTTGAGACTGAAGTTTTCCCATTCCGAAGATATAGGCAAACCTGTTATTTGCGTCGGGAACTTTACGCTGGGCGGGAGCGGAAAGACACCCGTTACAATCAAGCTTGCTGAACATCTTCAGTCTATGGGGGAACAACCATCAATTCTTTCAAGAGGCTATGGTGGAAATAACAAGCAAGCACTTAAAGTCGATCCAAAACTGCACCACGCCCAAATAACCGGTGACGAACCTTATATGATGGCGCAACACTATCCAGTTTACATCGCACCCAATAGAAGAGATGCCGCAAAACTTGCCTTAAAAGATGAGCAGGTCAATCCGAGCGTCTTAATTATGGATGACGGGATGCAAAGCCCAAACCTTCATAAATCTCTTACCTTTGCCGTCATAGATCGTCAGGCCGGGTTTGGAAATGGCGGGGTATTCCCTGCAGGTCCGTTGAGAGAAAACATAGATGCCGCTCTTACAAGAATTGACGCTATCATCATAAGTGGACCCTCGAACGAATTGCTTAGGGCTGATGTTAGCGGGGTCATTTCAAAAGCAGGTGAGCGCGACATACCTGTATTTGAAACGGAACTTTCCGCAACCAATGCAAAAGCAGAAAAAGTTGTCGCTTTTTGCGGTATTGGACGACCTGCAAAATTTTACAACCAGCTTGAACAGCTTGGATACGATATTCAATTTAGCCAAGATTTTAATGATCACCATTATTATTCTGAGCAAGATGCGGCAGATTTGCTGGCACTTGCCGAAAAATATAATGCGCAACTCATCACGACTAGAAAAGATGCTGTAAGGCTTGAAGGTTTTGATAAATCCAGTAAACGCTTTAAACTTGCCGAAATCTCTAAAACATTGGATGTTGTTGCTATGTTTTCTGAAGATAAAAAATTGGAAGAATTTCTAATCGGGCGATTAGCTGAAGCCAGACAATCAAAATTATATACGGCACCAGGAAATAATTAATTATAGAAGCAATGGGCAGTGCCATTATGCTGAAAACTTTCAAACATATAATTGAACTTATCTTCGGAATGGCTTTCATTAAGCTTGCTCGTGGTTTGGGACTAGAAAAAAGTAGCCAATTTTTTGGCTATCTGTTTACCAAGATTGGTCCCATCTTCCCACAGAACAAGATTGCGTTAAAAAATAAAACAGCTGCTTTTCCAGAAGCCAGCGAGGCTGAGATTAGATCTTTAAATATTGAGATGTGGCGCAATCTCGGCATGTTTATTGGGGAATTTAGCAATCTGGACAGATTGCGCGCAGAGGCTGATACAAGAATAAATATTTCAGGATTGGATCTCACACAGAAGGCGTTTGAAGAAGGTAGAGGCCTGATATTCTTTTCGGGGCATATGGGAAACTGGGAGGTCATGGCCTCCGCGACACATATATTTGATAAGGATGTCATTGGTGTCTATCGCAAAGCCAATAATCCATTTTTTGAGAAATGGATAACCACGATACGCAGCAAATCAACTTTGACGAGACTTGTGCAAAAAGGTGCCATGGGTGCAAAAAAAATCATCAAGAATTTAAAAGCCGGAAATACAGTTTGCGTGTTAAACGATCAGAAAATGAACGACGGGGCTGATCTAAAGTTTTTTGACCGTCCGGCGATGACGGCAACAGCTATCCCTAAAATTGCCAGAAAATTTAATGTACCGATGGTTTTCGTGAGTGTTAATAGGCGTGAAAATTGCCAATTTGATGTCATTTTTCACCCTCCTTTTCTGCCTGAAACCACCGAGGACACGCATCAGGATATCCTTAATACAGCCCAAAAAATGAATGATATGATGGAAGAAGCAATTAGACAGCAACCCGCTCATTGGTTGTGGCTTCACAATCGTTGGAAATAATCAGTTTTCACCGCTTACTAGCAAGGCAGGATCTAACCTCTGGTCACGCCAATAAACCCGCCAATCCAGATGCGGCCCCGTTGAACGCCCCGCAGACCCAACTCGCCCGATAATTTGCTGAGCGTTTACCTGATCACCGCTTTTCACACTAATTTGCGATAAATGAAGATAGGCGGAGAGCACACCCATGCCATGGTCAATAAACACCAAACCGCCTTCATAATACATACTCTGTTCAGCTAGCTTGACCGTCCCTGATGTCATCGCCATTACCGGTGTACCGTCTGGCGCAGCAATATCAATTCCGTAATGCGGGCGCCGAGCTTCGCCATTAAAATATCTCTGACTACCATAGACACCTGTGATCCGGCCTTTCAGAGGCCAATAAAACTTTTTCCCAAAAAGAGCTTTAGGCGCACTGTTAAGGCGCGCTTGCTTTTTTTGTTGCCCCTCTAGCCGGATACGTTTCAGCACAGTCTCTGGCGGGGAAACATATTTCTGCGCAACACCCTCAACATATTGAACATTGTAATCTCTTTTTTCCAATGGGCGTATAACCGCATAGTCCTGCCCGTCTAAACTGAATTTTAGCGTTGTCACTTTTCCGGCATCCCGTCCATAACCAAACACGGCAAGACCATTATCCGAAGTTACCAATCGATCATCGACCTTTACTGAAACCCCCGGCTTAAGCTGTAACGCCACCATCCCGCCAGGTTTAAAATGCCCAGCAGCAGACTCGACAAGTGTGTCAGGAAAACTCTGCTGCTCAAGCGGCGCGAGAGATAACAGTCCAGTCAAAAAAAAGGTAGGTATCATATGTCGTGATGTTGTCTTTGCTGCTCGGCCTGAAGCGAGGCGGCAGCATCAGTATAAGGTTCCTGAAAATCGACATTCCAGTAGCGCAACATCTCCATCAAAATCGGCTTACCGGTAACTGCGCAAAAAACATGCGTCCCTGGAACTTCGACTATAAAGTCCCCATCCAGATATTTAATTCTTGCTTCTGCACCAAGATTAGCCAAATCACTCATTCAAATAATTTACCTTGTTGTGTGGTTTTTGTCTCGTTTTTAGCCTTCTCGTTTATGGGCTTTTCTTTACCGAGATAAGACGCTGACTTAGATTTATGTTTAGCAGATTCTTTTGCAGATGAGGTTTCCTCAACGCGCGCACCAAGCTTTTCACCTTTGGCAAGATGAATATCCAGTAAACTCCCTATCTTGGCCTTGGAAGCCTGACGCAAGGGTAAGCCTTGCTCGTCCAGCACGAGCGCAAACCCTCGGTCCAGTACAGATTCATGACTAAGCAAATCTAAATGTTTGCTCAAAGCTACCAATTTTTGAGCCGCGTCTTTTATCTTTCTCTCTCCCGCGAGGGCTGCCCGGTGTTGCAGCCCATTAATATTTTGGCGTGATTGATGGACATGCCTCAGCATCGGTCTGAAAGATAGCCCAACGGCTATGCGATCAAATTGGGCTTTTTGATTTGTCAGATTCGCAGTTAGGGCGCGCGCCAAACGGATCGCAATCGAATCAAATAACTGTCGCGGAATTGCGAGTATATCCTCAAGGCGGGGCATTCCTCGTGATAGCCCAGTCAGACGGTCACGGCGTGTTGTTATAATTGTATGACTGCTCCGCATCATTCGACGCGTCAAATCCATGAGACCTGACGTTAGGTCTGCCCTTACGGGCACTGCCATTTCAGCCGCGGCAGTTGGCGTTGGCGCACGAATATCTGCAACAAAATCAATAAGGGTTGTATCCGTTTCATGGCCTATGGCAGAAATAACAGGTATATCCGACTGTGCTACTGTACGTACAACTATTTCTTCGTTAAACCCCCAAAGGTCTTCGAAGCTTCCGCCACCTCGTGCAACAATCAACAAATCTGGGCGCGGGGTCGCTCCACCCAATTTAATGGCATTAAAACCTGCAATGGCGCGGGACACCTCGTCGGCGCAATTCTCTCCCTGCACCCTTACAGGCCAGACCAATACATGGCGCGGGAATCTATCTTCCAGGCGATGAATAATATCTCTGATAACGGCACCTGACGGGCTGGTAACAACACCTATTGTCTGAGGCAAAAAGGGAAGCATTTTTTTGCGCGCCGGTTCAAACAATCCCTCTGCAGTGAGTTTCTTTTTGCGTTCTTCCAGCAAGGCCATTAACGCACCGACGCCAGCAGGTTCCATATATTCAATTATCATCTGATATTTTGATTGGCCAGAAAATGTCGTCAGTTTTCCTGTACAAATGACCTCAAGCCCTTGTTCAGGTTGCAAAGGAAGTTTCTGGGCTGTCCCCTTCCAGATAACACCTGATAATACGGCTTTTTCGTCTTTTAAATCTAAATAGAGGTGCCCCGAAGCCGGACGGGAGACACGTCCAAGCTCAGCGCGCACGCGAATATGTGCAAACCCGTCCTCAATTTGACGTCTTACCAGTCCGGAAATTTCACTGACAGAAAATTCCTGTACATTTGGATTCCGATTTTCAGTTTCTTGAAATTGACTCATTCGATTTGTTACTGCTATCCACTGATATCTAACATGGCCAACCCGAACCCTTCAGACGAGTCCGGCTAAATTTGATAGTTTGCTTTTACCTTTAATTTGTTCACGATACTATCCCAAATAGTTTGAACACCCAACAGGTCGCACATATGAAAGAAAAAAGTCTTAAAATTCTTGTTCTTGGTAGCGGCGGGCGGGAGCATGCACTTTGCTGGAAAATCGCTCAGAGCCCCCTACTTGAAAAACTCTATTGCGCCCCGGGCAATGGAGGGATTGAGTCTGTCGCAGATTGCGTCACCCTTGATATTGAGTCACCGGATACGGTATTAAAATTTGCCAAAGAACAAGCTATAGACCTAGTCGTCATCGGGCCTGAAGGCCCTCTCGTCGCAGGGCTCGCGGATGCACTCATGGCTGAAAATATTGCGGCTTTCGGGCCCGTGGCGGCGGCGGCTCAACTTGAAGGCTCGAAAGGCTTTACCAAAGATATTTGCGCCGCCTATGATATTCCAACCGCCGCTTACGGTCGATTCAAATCTGCCGCAGATGCTCATGCTTATCTTGACACCCACCCTGCCCCTATCGTCGTTAAGGCTGATGGTCTGGCAGCTGGTAAAGGCGTTATTATTGCTGAGACTGATGCTCAGGCTCGTGCTGCAGTTGACAGTGTCTTTGCAGACCTGCGCAGAGGAAAT
>NYTN01000011.1 GCA_002683515.1 Rhodobiaceae bacterium | reverse complement strand
CAGGCGAGGAGTGAATTCACGCGGAGGGAACAAACAGGGCAATTGAATAAAGACGTAAGCTTCTGCGCTGACTGTATTGGCCACCCCGCTATGAAAGGTATGGATAATTTACCCGCCGGTGGTTTAACTGTACTCGAAAATACCCGCTTCCACCCCGGCGAAGAAGCCAATGACGAGGCTTTTATAAAATCCCTATCCGCGCCTGCTGATGCTTTCGTTAATGATTCTTTCTCTGCGGCTCACCGTGCTCATGCATCCACAGAAGGTATGGCGCGGATATTGCCCTCTTTCGCCGGAAGATCTCTTCAAAAAGAACTTGAAGCTTTGGAGACAGTCCTTGAAAATCCGACTCGTCCTGTTATGGCAGTTGTTGGGGGAGCGAAAATCTCTACCAAGCTTGATTTATTATTTAATCTAATCAGCAAGGTCGATACGTTGGTCATTGGTGGAGGCATGGCCAACACGTTTATGGCGGCTCAAGGTATCGCAATTGGGCGGTCATTATGCGAAGAAAGCATGTTCGATAAGGTTCGGGATGTTTTAAGAGTTGCGCAAGACAGCAAGTGTGAAATCTTATTACCCGATGATGTGGTGCTGGCTGAAAACTTTGCCGCCACAGACTCTCCGGTTAGCTGTCAGGCAACACAAGTACCTGATGACATGATGATATTAGATGCAGGACCTCTTGCAGTCAGTAAAATCAAAGCAGCCATTGAAAAATCAAAGACATTGGTCTGGAACGGTCCGCTTGGTGCTTTCGAGTTATCCCCTTTTGATGAGGGTACAAAAATCGCTGCACAATTTGCTGCACAACAAACTGTTTTAGGAAAGCTTGTATCCGTCGCAGGTGGCGGCGATACGGTTGCCGCACTGAACCATTCCGATGCCGCCGACGGATTTACATATATTTCCACAGCCGGGGGCGCATTTCTTGAATGGCTTGAAGGAAAAACACTTCCGGCAATTGATGCTTTACAGCATAATACACTCGTAAAACGCTTAGGTTAGATATGGATAAAAATTCACTTAAAGACATAGCTCATAAAATGGTTGCCGACGGGAAGGGTATTCTTGCCGCCGATGAAAGCACCGGAACAATCAAAAAACGGTTCGATACAATTGCTCTCGTATCGACTGAGGATAGCCGTCGCGATTATCGTGAAATGCTGTTCCGTTCAGATGAAGCAATGCAATCAGCTATTTCCGGCGTTATTCTTTATGATGAAACTATTCGTCAAAAAGCGGCAGACGGCACAACTCTTGTCAGCCTGATTGAACAAGCTGGGTCAATTCCCGGTATCAAGGTAGATACCGGCGCCAAAGATATGGCGGGTCATCCGAATGAGAAGGTCACAGAAGGTCTTGATGGTTTACGCGAACGCCTTGAGGAATATTTCAAACTCGGCGCCCGTTTCGCCAAATGGCGGGCGGTTATCAATATCGGAGACGGTATACCTAGCCGCGGCTGTATTTCAGCAAACACACACGCACTCGCTAGATATGCAGCATTATGTCAGGAAAATGGGATTGTACCAATTGTTGAGCCGGAAGTAATTATGGACGGCTCTCATACAGCCGAAACATGTTATGAAGTCACTTCATCCGTCCTCACGGACCTTTATGCCCAACTTGACGAACAGAATGTATATCTTCAAGGCTCTATCCTAAAACCTAATATGATTGTTTCCGGTACAGAATGTCCGACGCAGGCGAGTGTTCAGCAAGTCGCAGAAATGACCCTGGATTGTTTCAACAAATGCGTACCTCAAGATATACCAGGAATTATTTTTCTTTCCGGTGGTCAGGCCGATGAACTGGCAACTGCTCATCTCGATGCAATTAATAAAATGGGGCCACATAGCTGGAAAATTAGTTTCTCTTACGGGCGCGCGCTTCAAGCTGCACCGCTCAAAACTTGGAGTGGCAAACCTGAGAATGTTTCGGCGGCACAGGCTGCTTTCACCCATCGCGCTTCAATGAATAAATTGGCATCTTTGGGGGAATGGAATACTAATCTCGAAAAAGGCTAAAGCCTTTTCAAGATTTCACGGCCCCAATTAAAAATTCTTTATTCCCTTTTGGTCCTTCAACAGGACTATCAGTAATACTTTTTACTGCCCAGCCGGATTGCCTTTCCAACCAAGCACCAATTTTATCACAGACCTGTTGATGCACTGTCTCGTCGCGGACGACCCCACCCTTGCCGAGTGCGGCACGCCCCGCTTCGAATTGCGGTTTGATAAGTGCTATCAACCAGCTATCAGGTTGAGCAATCTCCAACACCGGAGATAAAGCCAGTTCCAATGAAATAAAACTGACATCGCAAACAATAGCCGTGACCTGAAAGCCTTGCGGCAAATGTTCCTGTGAGAGATGTCTGGCATTCACTTTTTCAAGGGAAGTGACCCGTGCATCATTTGCTAAGTCGGTGTGTAATTGCCCGTGCCCTACATCAACCGAGAGGCAATGCCCTGCCCCTTCTTTTAAGACGACATCGGTAAAGCCGCCTGTTGATGCCCCAAGATCCACGACCATGCGCCCTGACACAGGGAAGCCAAAAACCTCTAATCCATGGTAGAGTTTCAGCCCACCGCGCGAGACAAAATTATGGCTGGGCCTTATTATCGTTGGTTCAACGTCTGGTTTTACTTTCGCAGCAACCTTGTCAATTACGTGCCCATCAATCTGGACATACCCATCTTTTATTGCCGCTTGCGCTTGCGATCGGCTGTTGAAGAAACCTTGCTCAACGAGAAGCGTGTCTAGACGCATTGAAGATGAAAAAGAGTCGTGACCTGTCGACCGAGAGGCGGGCATTAGGCACGTTTTGGATTGAGATCAATAATTTTTTTTTCGCTACGGCCAATGACATCTTTAACTGTATCATAGATATTATCGCTATTAAGTCCGGCTGTGTAATACATGCGCTCGGGCGAGTCCTGATCGATAAAGATGTCAGGCAAGGTTAAAGTACGAACCTTGAGGCCAGCATCAAGCACACCCTCTTCCGCTAAAAAATGTAATACATGGGCACCAAAACCACCAAGGCCACCCTCTTCAACCGTGATAAGAATTTCATGCTCACGCGCGAGCTGCAAAATCAACTCTTTATCAAGAGGTTTCATAAAGCGAGCATCTGCGACTGTCGTGCTATGGCCTTCTTTATCAAGCCTATCAGCTGCAAGACATGCCTCCCCCAAGCGAGTGCCATAACTTAAAATGGCAATCTGCTGACCTTCACGAATGATACGGCCTTTACCAATTTCAAGCAGTTGAGGTTTTTCAGGCATCGCGATACCTGTGGCTGATCCACGTGGATATCGGAAAGCCGACGGACGATCATCTATGTGAACAGAAGTATGCACCATATTGACCAGTTCAGCTTCATCAGCAGCGGCCATCAAAATGAAATCGGGTAGAGCGCCAAGATAGGCCATATCAAACGACCCTGCATGAGTTGGCCCATCTGCACCAACAAGACCTGCGCGGTCTATGGCAAAACGAACAGGTAATTTTTGAATGGCAACGTCATGAACAATCTGGTCATACCCGCGCTGCAGAAAAGTTGAATAAATCGCCACAAATGGCTTCAGCCCTTCCGTCGCCATACCGGCGGCAAATGTCACTGCATGCTGTTCGGCAATACCTACATCAAAACATCTGTCCGGATATATTTGAGCAAATTTGTCTAAGCCTGTGCCATCCGGCATCGCCGCCGTTACGGCCACAATATTTTTGTCTGTTTCAGCCTCTTTAATCAGGCTTTCCGCAAAGACGGATGTATAGCTTGGAATATTCGTGCTTGGTTTTGATTGCAAGCCAGTGACAATATCGAATTTTGAAACGCCGTGATATTTATCGGTAGCGGCCTCAGCAGGGGCATAGCCATGTCCTTTCTGAGTAACAACATGTACCAGTATCGGGCCTTCCACACTGTCCCTGACATTTTCAAGAACCGGCAAAAGATGGTCGAGATTATGCCCGTCAATTGGCCCGACATAATAAAACCCAATTTCCTCAAACAGTGTGCCACCTGTCCAGAAACCACGTGTATATTCTTCCATTTTCCGGCTGGCTTCCTTAATTGATCGCGGCATTTTTGACGCAATACCTTTAAGGGATTTCCTTAACTTTCTATATCCGCTGCCGGATAACAATCGCGCCAAATATGCACTCATCGCTCCGACAGGCGGCGCAATCGACATATCATTATCATTAAGAATAACAATCAGTCGTCCGTCCATAGCCCCNGCATTATTCATGGCTTCATAAGCCATGCCAGCACTNATNGCNCCATCNCCNATNACNGCAANAACATTATTATTTGTTTCTTTTAGATCCCGTGCGACCGCCATGCCTAGCCCGGCAGAAATAGAAGTTGAACTATGCGCGGCCCCAAAGGGGTCATAATGGCTTTCAGCCCGCTTTGTAAAACCTGACAAGCCCCCGCGTTGTCGCAATGTCCGAATGCGATCACGCCTTCCAGTCAAAATTTTATGAGGATATGCCTGATGACCTACATCCCAAATCAGTCGATCATCGGGTGTGTTGAAAACATAATGCAGCGCTATCGTCAATTCGACAACGCCAAGGCCGGCACCAAGATGTCCCCCCGTTTCGGAAACAGCAGAAATGGTTTCCGCGCGAAGCTCATCGGCCAATTGACCAAGCTGTTCTTCAGATAATTCTCGGACGTCTTCAGGAAGTCGGATTTTATCTAGCAGGGGCGTTTCAAGTTTTTTAGTCACGTCTTCAGTCAACCAATATTTAAAAGAGGCTAATGCCCCCTGATAATAACGTAATGGGCGGCTTCTCGTAATGCATCAGCTTCACTACCAAAAATTTCAAGGTGTCCAACAGCTTGTTCGACCAGAATACGAGCCTGATCTTTCGCACCATTTAGTCCAAGCAGCGAGACAAAAGTTACTTTGCCTGACGCTTCATCCTTACCGGGCGTTTTGCCGATGTCATCCTGACAGGCCTCGACATCTAGCAAATCGTCAGCAATTTGGAAAGCTAAACCTATATCATGTGCATAGGCGGTTAGAGCGCTTCTTGTAGCATCTGGGACTTGACCCATAATACAACCTGAGTCTACTGAGAACTCAATAAGTGCGCCCGTTTTCATTTTTTGTAATCTTGTAAGTGCCCCGGCATCCAACACCAGCTCAGAGCTCATGAGATCAAACATCTGGCCTCCGACCATTCCTCGCGCACCGAGAGCTTTGGAAAAGCCTGAAATCAAGTCCAGACGAACGGCTTTACGCGAATGAGTTTTTTCATCTGCCATAATTTCAAAGGCCAAGGTCAACAAAGCATCCCCTGCAAGAATAGCCGTCGCCTCATCATAAGCTTTATGAAGGCTCGGACGCCCACGGCGCATATCATCATCGTCCATAGCCGGTAAGTCGTCATGCACCAGTGAATAAGAATGGGCGCATTCTATTGCAGCTGCCACGCTGGTATAGTTAGCTTCTTGAACATTGAATAATTTGGCTGTCTGGATACATAAAAAGGCGCGAAGTCGTTTGCCGCCGCCCATGAGAGTATATTTCATCGCCTCGATGACACGCCCCTCAGGTGCATTGGGCACAACCAGAACTTCCCCAAGCTTCTGGTCAATTAACCCAGAGGCATTTTTCAGGGCAGTCTCTAAATTCANGGTATCCATATCAGCCTATATCTAGCGGCTCCGTATCGGGGTCTTTGCCATCACCTGTGCCAGTGATTTTTTCAATTTTGCTTTGAGCATCTTTAAGTTTAGCCTCGCAATGAAGGCGTAAAAGATTTCCACGCTGATAAATTTGTATGGATGCTTCAAGCGCCACATTCCCGCTTTCCAGACTATCCACGATTTCTTCAAGAGCTTCGAGAGCTTGCTCAAAACTCATTTGGGAGATTTCTTTCTCCATTTCATTTTGATCAGACATTTATTTATCCTGACTCAGCTTGCAACAAACCTTAACCTACCATCTTCATCTAACGATTTGTTTAAAAGGTCTCGACGATAAAGACAATTTAAGTGCGCCATGCTCTCACTTATGGCCATGATAAACAAGCCTTTGTCTATAGTTCGCTTAAACAGAATCGAGAAAAGTACAGGATCTGCTGGGCTACGTGGAGTTTCGCAGGCTGCAAGAAGTTTTGTGAGCCTTTTCTCATGCCCGTCTATCAGCGACTGCAACCGATTATGAACACCATAGAAAGGTTCATTATGCGACGGTAAAACCAACAAATCTCGAGGGAAAACAGATTTTAGTTTTTTACAACTCTCAATCCAATCTTCAAGATTATTGGCATCTGGTTCATTTGGGAAAATGCCGACATGAGAGGATATACGAGGCAGAATCTGATCGCCGGAAATAACAACTTTCAAAGATGGACAGAAAAAGCAAGCATGCTCAGGCGAGTGCCCATTTCCGACAGCGACTTTCCAAATGCGTCCGTTAATAACAATTTCTTCTTCATCAATGACTCGGTAGAAATTTTGAGGTAGATCATAAATCGCAGCACCGAACATACCAAAACGCTCTTTATAGCCCTCAATAATCTCGTCAGGGACACCTACCTTATAGAGGAAATCTAGGGCTTCTTTCGGTGCTTTTTTATCTGTATCCGCAGCGAGTACCCGACAGGTCAAATATTCAAGTCGCGTCATGGTGAGCATAACGCCAAATTTATCAACCATCCAACCTGCCAGTCCTATATGATCGGGGTGCATATGCGTCACAAGAATTTTACTAACCGGCTTACCCTGAAAAGTTTTGGCGAAAACATTTTCCCAGATTTCTTTGGTGCGATCGTTATTAAGCCCGGTATCGACAATGACCCATGATTCACCATCTTCCAACAGCCAGACATTTATGTGATCCAGCGTTTCAAATAAAGGCAAGCGCAACCAGTGAACACCTTCTGCCACTTCACGGATTTCAGCCGGTTCAGGTTTATCGTCAAACAAATAGGTCAGGCCGTGAGCATTCTCTACAATCGGCTTTTGTCCGTTCATTTCATTATCCTTGGGTTGAAGGGTCGATTGCCCAAATCTGCAAACCTATGTAGCATATAACATCTCAGTTAACAAAAGGGCGCCGAATGGCAGAGAAAAAAACAGCTAAGGCACATACCAAAACACCGGCGAAAAAAACGGTGACAAAAAAAGCTCGCCAAACATCAAAAACAAAGGTCGGAAAACCCCAAAAGAGACTGAACAGGCGAAGGGCACTTATTACTGGTGCTTCAGCAGGTATCGGACATGATTATGCAACTCTGCTAGCTGAACAAGGTTTTGATTTGATCATAACAGCCCGCCGCAAAGACAGATTGCAATCTCTGGCTGACAGGCTGGAAACCTCTTACGGTGTGAATATCCATATTTTTCCTGAAGATCTCAGTGATCCGCGCGCGCCAACGCGATTGGTAGAAAAAATCACTAAAGAGGGCCTGAATATTGATTTTCTGGTCAATAATGCCGGCTATACAGTTCCAGGTAATTTTGACATGGCAAAATGGCAATCTCATGCCGATATGCTTCAGACCATGCTGACAGCACCGACAGAACTCTGTCACTTAATAGGTGTCGGCATGGCGGAACGCGGCTATGGGCGTATTATCAATATGGCGTCCGTTGCAGGCCTTTTGCCAGGTTCTCCTGGCGGCACACTTTATGGTCCTATAAAAAGCTATCTAATTAAATTTTCACAGGCTCTCTCTGCCGAATATCATGAGAAAGGTATTCATGTACAAGCGCTCTGCCCAGGTTTTGTATTAAGCGAATTTCACGATATTGCGGGCAACCGTGAGCAAATGAATCGCCTGCCGAAATTCATGTGGCTGACAGGACCGGATGTGTGCCGTAAAAGTTATGAGTCCGTGATGGAAAACAAAGGGCCGGTTATTGTGAATGGTCTGTTTTATAAAATTCTCGGGACCGTTGTGAACATTTTGCCGTCAAACCTGGCAACTAAATTATTATCTCTGCATAATCGAAACGCCACACCTCTGTCGCGTGATATTCGCGACACCGCGTCACAATCAGCTGCGACACGAAAATAGGCATGAGCGTGTTTCCGGCAAGTGCCGAAAATATATATAAGCTTGCAACCGTCATTAGCATTGGAAAGCCTGTGGCCTTTCCGACAGAAACGGTTTACGGCCTTGGCGTGGATGCGCGAAATGATGAGGCTGTAGCCAAAATTTTCGAGATTAAATGCCGCCCTCAATTCAACCCCTTAATTGTTCATGTCCGCGACCTCGCACAAGCTGAGACGCTGGGTATCTTCTCTCCGATTGCCAAATCACTTGCCTTAATGCATTGGCCAGGTGCCTTGACGCTGGTTGTCCCCCGCCGTTCAAATAACGCCTCTCACAATGAGGTCAGCTTGCTGGCCTCGGCAGGTTTGCCGAGCCTAGCCCTTCGCGTACCAGCACATCCAGTCGCGCAAGAGTTATTGACGGCGGCACAATGCCCTCTAGCTGCGCCCAGCGCCAATAAGTCAGGCCAACTCAGCCCAACTCAGGCTAGTCATGTAGCGAAAGATTTCCCCAACCTCCCCATTCTAGATGGCGGTGCCTGTGCCAAAGGGTTGGAGTCGACCATTATCGGGTGTCTTCAAGAAGAACCTGTCCTGCTTCGTCGCGGCAGTCTGGACCCAAGTGAACTCGAAAAAACTCTTGGGTTTAAGCTGAACTTCTTACCTGAAGATGATAGCCAAACAGCACAACTCGCACCTGGTCGGCTGGTAAGGCATTACGCCCCTCAAGCCGGACTGCGCCTCAACGCTGTAACTGTCGAACAAGATGAGGGGTTACTCGCTTTCGGCAAGGATGTACCTCCATGTGAGAACCTGTGCCTTAATCTCAGCTCTTCAGGAAATCTGATAGAGGCCGCCGCAAATCTTTTCACCCATTTGCACGAGCTTGATACAAAAACCCCCCGCATAGCGGTGATGCCGATACCTAATGAGGGCCTTGGCGCAGCGATTAATGACAGGCTGGAACGCGCCGCTGCTTCAAAATAAATCAAATTGCGCATCTGGTGTGTCGCTATTGTCTATCTCTGGGGCAACCTCCAGCATCTCTGGCGCATTATTGGCAACTTTATTGACCGCTTCAGACACCGGATAGGCTTTGAAATCTGCTTCCGAGGCAGATTGAAGCAGAGAGCGTAAACTGTCGGATTTAGCGGCAGGGGTATCAAGCCAATCCGCCCAATGGGTCGCCTCTAGAATGACCGGCATTCTATGGTGTATCGCAGATAATGTTTCATTGGCACCAACAGTCAATATAGCGCAAGTTTCGATTTCACTGCCATCAGCGCCCTGCCAAAACTCCCAGATACCCGCCATCATAAAGGGCGTTTCATCCTGCCGCCGGATACAATATGGCTGGTTTTTGCCTTTTCCACCTCGATACCATTCATAAAACGCATCGGCTGGAAACAAGCATCGCCTAGATTTAAACGCTGACTTAAAAAAAGGTTTCTCTGTAACGGTCTCGCTTCGGGCATTGATTTGCGGGCGGCTCGACATATCGGCAATTTTGTCTGCTTTCATCCAGCTCGGCACCAGCCCCCATTGTACCATGACACATTCATGTTGCCCTGCGCCACTCACCAGCGCGGAGTCGCGAATTATTGGAACTGGTTGGCTAGGGGCGATATTATAAGATGCCGGAAAATTCGGGGAATTAGCAAAAGGCAAAAGCTGCTTCAAAACCTCTGGCGGGGTTTCCATAGCGTAGCGACCACACATTAGCGTCTTCCTCCGGCTCTCCTGCCGGTTCCGATACGGATAAAATGCCCTGGCTTAATTCCAAGAACCCTAGACTGTCCCGCATTAATCTCCAGCACATAGGCTACAGGTTTTTGGGAGCGCGTCCGCTCCTGCGACAAGGTATCCTCACGCGTTACAATGCTCTCAATCTCTCCATTCAACCGAATGAAAATCATATCCAATGGCACAAATGTATTATGCATCCAAAAGGTCGCAATACGCGGCGGCGCCATGACAAACAACATGCCTTGGTCCATCGGCAAGGTCGTCCGGTACATCAAACCGCGAGACATTTTTTCCGGTGTATCCGCCAATTCAACTTTAAAGTCGGCAATTTTCTGTTTGGTTTCTGATTCAATGGTGAGCGTCAGTAAATTCTGTGGCTGGGCAGATAAAGGGGTAAAAATTAGACAAGTTAAAAGAAATAGCCAGCGCATGGCCTATCCTTAAAAGTTGAAAGCTATGGGACGACCGGTAGATGGCGTTACGAGTTTAGCCTCCCACATGACGCGCTTACCGCGCACTATTGTACCAACGGGCCAACCTTTAATCTCTTCTCCCGTGAAAGGAGACCAGCCACATTTGCTTTCCAACCAATCCTCATTCACGGTCTGTGTTTTGTTCAAATCGACAAATGTCAAATCAGCATCATTACCGACTTTAACCTCACCTTTCGCAGCAAAACCAAATAGCTTATGCGCATTATAACTGGTTAGCTCCACCAGCCTTTGCAGGCTCAACTTGCCCTCCGACATATGGTTAAGCATCAGCGGCAAGATTGTTTGCACCCCCGGCATACCCGAAGGCGAATGTGGATAAGCAGATTGTTTTTCTTGGAGCGTATGGGGTGCATGGTCTGACCCGACAACATCAACAATGCCTTGCTCTAAAGCTTTCCAGAGCGCAGCACGGTGACGCGAATCGCGGATGGGAGGATTCATCTGGGCAAATGTACCAAGCCTTTGATAACAATCCGGTGCAGCCAATGTAAGATGCTGAGGTGTAACTTCTACCGAAGCAATATCTCTATTGGCAGCAAGAATCATCATCTCTTCTTCTGTTGTGATATGGAGCACATGAATTTGTTTTCCTGCATTACGCGCCAAATTAATCAATCGGCGGGTGGAGGAGACAGCTGTTTCCACATCACGCCAGACAGGGTGCGTTTCAACCTTTCCAAGTTGCGCCTCCTCCCGACGTTCGCGCAAACGGAACTCATCTTCACTGTGAAAAGCGGCGCGTCTTTTAATTGCCTTTAATATTCGCCCGACCCCATCGTCATCGGCGACAAGCAAATTACCAGTGGATGATCCCATAAAAACCTTAACACCACACACACCAGGAAGTTTCTCTAATTCAGGAAGCATCTCAGCATTATCAGGTGTACCACCAACATAAAAAGCGAAATCACAATGCATGCGGTCTTGACCAAGAGATACTTTTTCAGCGACAGCTTCGGCTGTAGTTGTCGGCGGCTTAGTGTTCGGCATTTCAAAAACTGCAGTAACCCCGCCCATAACTGCGGCTCTAGAACCGGACTCTAAATCCTCTTTTGCGCCCAATCCGGGCTCGCGGAAATGAACTTGTGTGTCGATCACACCCGGGAGAATAGTCAAACCGGTCGCATCAATCACTTCATCTGCAATCTCAGCAGCCTCACTATCAAGGAAACTGCCAAATGCCGCAAATTGTCCGTCTTTAATAGCAATATCGACGGGTTCAGCACTTTCATGCGTAGCTAAAGTGCCACCTTTGATTAAGCTGTCGTAATTTTTGCTCATGCGCGTGATTTCTTTCTTTTTTCAGTTGGGTGAGCCAATCTTGTAAGGCCGTTTCGTTATATTATATGCTACAATTAGAGTAAGAATTTATCCAGCTTTGTTCGTTGTTCTGTGACGTTTTTCGACTCGCCAATCACGAAAAGTAAATTTTAAGACGTCAAAGGGAGTTAAAGGCATGACACTTAATCGACTGGAAATAACTGACCGTAGCGCCCTGAATGTTTGCGGTCCTGAGTCTGAGGCATTTCTCCAGAGTATTCTGTCTAATGACATGACGGGATTAACCCTGGGTCAGCCTGTTTATTCACTCCTTCTGACACCCCAAGGAAAAGTGGTATTTGACCTCATCGCTTGGCGCCTTGAGGACGGGTTTATGATTGAGGTTGAAAAACCTCGCAGTACTGAACTGGAAAAAAAGCTCAAACTTTATAAGTTGCGGGCGGATGTCGATATTTCTCTCAAAAACCTCTCAGTTACTTGCTTATGGGGTGATATCACTGAGCCTATCGCTAAAGACCTCCCCTTTGATCCAAGACATAAAGGACTGGGTTTGCGTCTCCCAGATTTGGATATATTCTCATCTTTGAATTTTGATAATGCTTCAGAAACAGCAACCGAAGAAATGTATAAATCTCATCGTATCTCCCTAAAAGTTCCTCAAGGCTCCAATGAAATTCCACTAGACCAAGCTTTTCCGCTGGAATATGGTCTACACGAGTTGGCAGGTATAGATTTCCAAAAAGGCTGCTATGTCGGTCAAGAAGTCACCTCCCGCACTTATCGCAGAGGCAAAATCCGTAAGTCGCTATACAGATGTTCGGCACATGACGCATTTTCCTGTCAGGATGAAATAATGAGTGGCGACCGTCAGGTTGGTGAGATTTGCACATGGCAAGGCGAGGAAGGGCTTGCGATATTGCGCGATGACAGTCTGGAAGAAAACCTCACCGTCAATGACATCGCCTTACAGATTCAGGAAACACAAGACTAATGTCTTGTACTTGGCCTGGCACGGATATTCAATATGTCGCTTATCACGACACCGAATGGGGTGTGCCGGAAACCGACTCACGCGCCCTGTTTGAAAAACTTATTTTAGACGGCTTTCAAGCCGGCCTCTCATGGATAACGATTTTGCGCAAACGAGATAATTTTCGATCAGCGTTTGATGACTTTGAACCTGAAATCATCGCGCGTTACACAGATAAAGACATCCAGCGATGCCTAAATGATGCAGGCATTATTCGCCATCGCGGGAAAATTGAAGCCACCATCGGCAATGCCCAAGCCTTTTTAAATCTTCGCGATGCCGGGCAGGAATTTAACGATTTCTGTTGGCAATTTGTCGACGGAAAACCTCTTATTAACTCCTTCAAAACGACACAAGAAATCCCAGCACAGACCGATGCCAGTCGGGATCTTTCAAAGGCTCTCAAGCAGGCAGGTTTTAAATTTTGTGGTCCGGTGATTGTCTATGCCTTCATGCAAGCTGTCGGCATGGTCAATGATCACCTTATCGACTGCCCTCAGCAAGAAAAATGTAAAAGCCTTGCTGAAAATTTTTAAAACAGGTTAGATTTGCTGGTCAATTTTCACAATGCTCTTTATGGTAGTCTCATTGCGGAGGGTTTATTTTGCAAACAGTTATGAGTGGAACCGGAATTTTTGTTCCCGAAGAGCAGATTAGTAATGACGAATTGGTTATCGCGTTTAACCAATATGTTGATAATTATAACAGCACACATGCAGCCGATATTGATTCAGGCAAAATTGCTGCGCTTGATCATTCCAGTAGTGATTTCATCTTTAAAGCGTCAGGCATAGAGCGCCGCTATGTCCTCAACAAGTCGGGTATTATTGACCCGGATAAGCTTGCGCCGGTTCTTGCAGAGAGAACCAATGAAGAGATTTCTGTTTTAGCAGAAATTGGCGTCAAGGCGGCTGAAAAGGCGCTTGATGACGCCTCCCTTACCGCCGACGATATAGATGCAGTCATTGTTGCCTGCTCAAACATGCAACGCGCCTATCCGGCTATGGCAATTGAAATTCAAAAATTTCTTGGTATTAACGGCTTTGCTTTCGATATGAATGTCGCCTGCTCCTCGGCAACTTTTGGGATTAATGTCGCCTCTGATATGATCAAGGCCGGCAGTGCCAAGCGCGTATTGATGGTGAACCCTGAAATATGCTCAGGTCATTTGAATTTCCGTGACAGAGACAGCCATTTTATTTTTGGTGATGTGGCCACAGCAGTGATTATCGAAGCACAGGATACACGCCAATCTGATGAAGCTTTTGAGATTATCAGCACCAAGTTATTTACCCAATTCTCCAATAATATCAGAAATAACTTTGGTTTCCTAAACCGCACCGCACCAGAAGGTATTGGGGCAACTGATAAATTATTCGTTCAGGATGGACGGCGAGTCTTTAAAGAGGTTCTGCCATTGGTTGTTAATTTAATTGAAACGCACATAACAGAAACCGGTCTAAAGCTTGAGGACATTCGACGTCTTTGGTTGCATCAAGCCAATAAAAATATGAATGACTATATTGGTAAAAAGATTTTCGGGCGTGATCCAGCGCCGGAAGAACAGCCAAATGTGCTTCAAGATTTTGCGAATACCAGTTCTGCCGGGTCAATGATTTGCTTTCACAAGCATCACGACAACATACAATCACAAGACATGGGCGTTATTTGCAGTTTTGGCGCCGGTTATTCCGCAGGCTCTATTATTGTCAAAAAATCTTAAAAAGAAAATCTAGCTGAAACATCTACCGCAGTCCTGTAGAGTGTGGATGTCATGGATAAAAATCATACCGCTTCCGTTTTGATTGATTTGAGCGCCGCTATTGTCAGCGTGCGTGGGGATCAACCTGTCTGCCTGACTGTGCCGGATGTTTCTGAACATCAAACACCAGGCTTGCCTTTTGGCCCATTTTACCCTGACCGACACCGCACTATGGAGATTGGGCTTAGGCAATGGGTTATTGAACAAACAGCCCTAGATATTGGCTATGTTGAACAGCTTTATACCTTTGGCGACAGAGGAAGACGGTCAGAAGGCCCAGAGGGTGGTGACAGTCAAAATGAAGAAGAACATATTGTTTCTGTCGGCTATCTTGCGTTGAGCAAACAATGCCCTCAACCGGACCAATGGAGTGAGTGGTACAAACATTTTCCATGGGAAGACTGGCGAAACGGGCGGCCAAATATCTTGAACCAGCAAATTATTCCTTATCTTGAGGCCTGGTCAGGTTCTGACGAATTACGTCGCCTCCGCCTCCAACAGGTTTTCGGCTTTCCCGATAAAGCATGGAATGATGAGTTTGTCCTCGATAGATATGAATTAATGTATGAGGCTGGCTTGGTTTGGGAGGCCTACGCGGATGGTCGGCAAAAAGAAAAAATTTCAACGCAAAATGGTATTACCATGCAATTAGATCACCGTCGAATACTCGCGACGGCAATGAGCCGTCTCCGCGCTAAATTGAAATATCGCCCCGTTGTTTTCGAACTCATGCCTTCGGCTTTCACACTGACGCATGTTCAAAAAACAACTGAAGCTATATTGGGAGCTATATTGCATAAGCAAAATTTTCGACGCCAGTTAGCCAAAAATGAATTGGTGGAACCAACCGGACAAATGTCAAAAGCCCGAGGCAGACCCGCTGAACTATTCAAATTCAAACATGATGAAAGCCAAAGCACAAACCTACCCGGGCTCAGAATACCTTTGGGAAAATCAAGAAACTTCTGAAGGTAAAACCCTTAAAATACTTGCCAAAACCCATTTTAACGCCATATATTAAGGTAGGATTTATACTCAATTTGAGCATAATAGAGTTATTGGTAAGTTATGTCAGATTTAACCTCAAATTCAATGCCGCCAGCCCCGCCTGTTATACCAGGACAACAGGCGCAATCGATTTTATCCGATATGGATATTTCCTTTACGCCCGCTCTGGAAAAAGAGATGTCCGCTTTATATGACAGGATTAGTTCTGTTGTGCCGGAAATCGAATGGCCTTTTTTTGCTCCCTATGTAAAAGCCATTAATGAGCTAAAACGCGAAAAAAACGCCGTCATCCTCGCGCATAATTATCAAACGCCTGAAATTTTTCACTGCGTTGCAGATGTTGTAGGTGATAGCCTCCAATTGGCTCGTGAAGCAGCGCAGGCCAAAGGCGATATGATTGTTCAATGCGGCGTTCATTTTATGGCTGAAACCTCAAAATTGCTGAACCCCAACAAAAAAGTTCTTATTCCAGATATGGGTGCAGGTTGCTCTCTTGCCGAGAGCATTACGGGTGCTGATGTTAAAGCGCTGCGACAGGCTTATCCCGGCGTGCCGATTGTCACCTATGTGAATACATCTGCCGATGTAAAAGCCGAGAGTGATATCTGTTGCACCTCATCTAATGCCGTTGCCATTGTTGAAGCAATGGCAAAAGAATTTAATAGCAACAAGGTGCTGTGTATCCCCGATGAGTTTCTGGCTCAAAATATCGCACGCGAAACCGATATTGAGGTCATTGCCTGGAAAGGCCGATGCGAAGTTCACGAGCAATTCAGTGCCGAGGAAATCAAACAATATCGTGCCGATGATCCGGGGCTGGTGATAATCGCGCACCCTGAATGCCCCCCAGAAGTGGTCGATGTGAGTGATTTTTCTGGTTCAACATCCGGCATGATTAAATGGGTTCAAGATAATCAACCAGAACGCGTGTTAATGGTAACGGAGTGCTCCATGAGCGACAATGTTGCGGTTGAAAATCCTAATGTGAATTTCGTCAGACCGTGCAACCTTTGCCCTCATATGAAGCAAATTACATTGCCCAAAGTTCTCGAAGCATTGGCTTTCGAACGCGAAGAAGTGCTCGTAGATAATGATATCGCCGCCGCTGCTCGCCTTGCCGTTCAGCGCATGATTGATATTAATAAATAATTGTGATGACCCCGACAAATATAATTGATGCAGGTGATGTGCTGGTAGTTGGTGCTGGGCTTGCCGGATTATATACAGCTTTAAAACTCAGCCACCGTCAAGTCACGCTAATAGCCTCTGCTGGAACCCGCAAAGGCTCATCAAGTTTGTGGGCACAAGGCGGTATTGCCGCAGCTATTGGTTCTGATGACAGCCCCGCGCTTCATGCCGAAGACACAATCAAAGCCGGGGACGGCCTTGTTGACGAGACGATTGCAGCCCTATTGGCGCATGATGCTGCCGAGCGGCTAAAGGATCTGGTGGATTTCGGTGTGCCCTTTAATAAAGATCAAAATGGTGATTTGATTTTGGGGCGAGAAGCCGCTCATCAGCGCAACCGGATAGCCGGTGTCAGTGGCGACAGAGCTGGACGTGAAATAATGAAATGCCTTGGGCGACTGGCAGAAAGCTCACCCTCCATTAATATGCTTAGCGGCTTTAACGCCTATGAGCTTGCGATTGAAGAAGGGCGCGTTGTTGGTGTTTTTACAGATACCGGAAAGCATCCTTTCGGCGTAACACTTATTAAGTCACGTGCCGTGATTTTAGCCTGTGGGGGGAGCGGCTATCTCTTCGCCACAACAACCAACCCTGAATTCTCAAACGGTGCCGCACTTGCTATGGCGGCTAGGGCGGGAGCTACTATTGCCGACCCTGAATTTGTACAATTTCACCCAACCGCCATTCATGGCATGGGGGACCCTGCTCCACTTGCTACCGAAGCTTTACGCGGAGTTGGTGCGAAACTTGTCAACGCACAAGGCGAAGCCTTTATGCCCGCTTATCATGACGATGCAGAAATGGCTCCTAGGGATATTGTGGCACGAGCCGTATTTGATGAGATACAAAAAACAGGTTCCGTCGGGCTAGACTTACGGGGTCACATTGCCGAGACACTTGATGACAGATTCCCTACTGTCGCAGCCTATTGCAAAGAAGGCGGGGTTGACCCGCGCCTGTCACCTATTCCTGTTGCTCCTGCCGCGCATTATCATATGGGAGGCATTAAAGTCGATCAAAATGGTCGAACTAGCCTGCCGGGACTATGGGCTTGTGGCGAATGTGCTTCCACCGGCGCGCATGGTGCAAACAGGCTCGCAAGCAATTCACTGCTTGAGGCACTGGTTTTTGGAGCCCGTATTGCCGAGCATATTGATTTCACTGTACCGGTACGAGCGGCTTCGTCTCCCCAACCACCCAAGCTGGCACCAAATAGCACAATCCAGCAGGTGATGCCTGCTATGCAAAAACTTCGCGATTGCATGGCGCGTCATGTCGGGGTGGTACGAACACGCGAAGGGCTTGAAGAAGCTTTTAAACAACTTCTTCGGCTGGAACGTATCGCCTCTGGCACACCAGATTTATTAAATATGGTTGTTACATCACTCATGATAACTGCCGCCGCCTATCAGCGAGAAGAAAGCCGTGGCAGTCATTTTAGATCTGATTTCCTGCAAAAAAATACCATTGCAGAAAGAAGCACGCTGACACTTGATGCTGCCCGTATGATTGCATCCAGAGATTATACTTTTGATTTCAATTCTGAAAGTCACGGCAAAAAAAGCGACCGACCAGTTGACAGATTAGGCTTCAAATAAAGTGATAATTATGCCAAAGATTGCCCCCCTTTCAAAAAGCGTAACCCATTCTGCCGTGTCGTTAGCACTGGCGGAAGATTTGGGCCGCGCAGGGGATATTACCTCACAAAGTGTCATTCCTGAAAATGCCCGTGCCAAAGCCTCAATTGTTAGCCGTGAGGAAGGCGTTTTAGCGGGTCTGGACCTAGCGGTTGAATCCTTTATACAAAACGACCCTGCCGCCGTTTTTACCAGTATCGTCTCAGATGGTGCTAATGTTTCTCCCGGAGATACTGTGTTAACAATCGAAGCGAATGCAAGAGGTTTACTGTCAGGTGAGCGAGTGGCTCTCAATTTTGTCAGTCATCTCTCCGGTATAGCCAGTCATACCGCTGACTTTGTCGCCGCTATATCCGGCACACAAGCACGAATTACCTGCACCCGAAAAACAACACCCGGCCTTCGTGCATTAGAAAAATACGCCGTTCGCTCCGGCGGAGGGTATAATCACCGTTTCGGGCTGGATGACGCTATTCTTATCAAAGATAATCATATCGCTGTTGCCGGGAGTGTAACAGCAGCGCTGAAAGCAGCTAAAGGAAATGCCGGCCACATGGTGACAGTTGAAATTGAAATCGACACGCTGGAACAACTTGACGAAGCCTTGCGAGAAGGGACCGATGTCGTATTGCTGGATAATATGACACCGGACATGTTGCGTGAAGCCGTTACCATGGTGAATGGCAAAGCGACAACAGAAGCCTCAGGTCGTGTCAGCCTTGAAACTGTCGCTGATATTGCTCGGACAGGTGTCGATTATATTTCAGTTGGCAAGATAACTCATTCCTCTCCAACCATGGATTTTGGACTGGATATGGAAATTTTTAATTAAAAATCAGAAAATCAATGAGCTGGGAAACTCGTCAGGAGGGTATGTCCGGACGCTTACGAGGCTTGGGCGTAACACCGCCCGGTTCTTCACGATAAAAAATATGCCGCCCGATTTTACGGATAGGTGTCAGTGATGACGACCAATGCGGCACAACATAGTCAGCATGATAATGCGTCGCTGTACCGACTATCGGCGAAACTTTTAGAGACGCAACCCCGCGTGTAAGTAATTTTCCCGAAAGCTTATAAACGGCTTGCCAAGAGTCATTATCATAAGGTCTATCGGAGACGCCGTCACAGGCAAAAGAAAATTGGCAACGATGGCGGCGATACTCGCCCTGAAAAACAACATCACAAATCTGACCGGGATATCTTTTATCTCTAACACGATTAATAACAACCTGGCCGACAGCTTCCCAGCCCTCAACAGGCTCACCTCTGGCTTCAAAGTAAATTGCCTGAGCTAGACAATGTTGCGCCTCTTCGAGTGTCTCTTGATCATGGTTTTCTGGTGCTGTGTTATAAAGACTTTCAACACGCGCCATACGAATTTTACCATCAATATTTTCTGGCAAGTAAAGAGGAACAGTCGCAACACGTGCAATCTCATAATCTGAGCCTGTACTAGTATACAAATCCGGTGATACAGCATGGTAAATGCGATATCCAACTAACCCAATATTTGCAACAATCATGGCAAGACAGACATGCCCAAAAAGACGCCATCTGGAGCGATAAAGAAATTTATCAATTTCTAGCCATTGAATAAGTACCAACATTCCATTCTACCTAATCAGCTAAGTAAAAACTTGACTAATAACTTACGAGTTTTGACTTAGATTGGATTTAGTAACTATACAATTTTGCTATTTTGATTCGATACAAAATAGTGTGAGTAAAATGTGAAAATCGCGTGAGTTATCTATGAAGCTTTATGACCCCGAACAAATTAGAAAATGACAGAATTAGCCATTATTTAGTTATTTTTAGGGTTTTTTAACTCTTTTTTTAACGTTTTTACATATTTTAAGCTTATTTACGATACTGCAAATACGACTGGGCAGCTGCGAGTCGGGCTATAGGCACGCGGTAAGGCGAGCATGAAACGTAATCAAGACCAGTTTTCTCACAAAAAGCAATAGAGGCAGGATCGCCGCCATGCTCCCCACAAATACCCAGTTTCAAGTCGGCACGCGCCGAGCGCCCGCGTTCTGCAGCAAGTTGAACCAATTCTCCAACACCATCCTGATCAAGGCTGACAAATGGGTCATACTCAAAAAGCCCTCTGGACAAATATGGCTCCATAAAGGATGCCGCATCATCCCGACTGATACCGAATGTCGTCTGGGTCAAATCATTCGTACCAAAAGAAAAGAATTTAGCTGTCTGAGCAATATCAGCCGCCCGTAATGCGGCCCGAGGCAATTCAATCATGGTGCCGATAAGATAATCTAGTTCTGCATTTTGTTCCTGAATAACATTTTGAGCGATTGCCTCAATGCGATCAGCGAGCTCTTTCAACTCTCTGTGATCCGCAACAAGAGGAATCATCACCTCAGGAACAACTGTTGATCCAGTTGTCTTCGCAACACTAACCGCGGCTTCAAAAATAGCCCGAGCCTGCATTTCATAAATTTCCGGGTAGGTCAGCCCCATACGACACCCGCGGTGACCTAACATCGGATTAACTTCTTCCAACTCTCGAATACGGCGCTTGAGTTTATCTTGTGTCATGCCAATCGCATCGGCAACTTGCAAGACATCTTCCACATGCTGCGGCAGAAATTCATGAAGAGGTGGGTCAAGCAATCTTATTGTTACCGGCATGCCGGTCATAATCGTAAACAACTCGGTGAAATCGTCGCGTTGCATTAGCAAAATTCTCTCAAGCGGCTTGGCCCGATCCTCAGGATTTTCAGCGAGTATCATTTCACGCACAGCCATAATTCTATTGGCATCAAAGAACATATGTTCGGTGCGGCACAGTCCAATACCCTCTGCACCAAACTTTACAGCTGTAGCAGCATCAGTGGGTGTTTCAGCATTGGTACGTACACGCATACGGCGGATCTCATCTGCCCAAGTAATAAGGTTTGCAAAGTCACCCGAAAGCTCCGGTTGACGTGTCGGCACTTTGCCTGCCATAACGCGGCCTGTGCCTCCATCCAGCGTAATGGTTTCTCCGGCAGTCACCTTAACTCCGGCCACCTGAAATTCCTGCTTTTCATAATCAATGCGCACGCTGCCCGCACCTGACACACAAGGACGCCCCATGCCACGAGCCACCACAGCAGCATGACTTGTCATCCCACCCCTAGATGTCAAAATTCCCTCAGCAGCATGCATGCCGTGAATATCTTCTGGGCTGGTTTCCATCCGCACAAGAATGACCTTACGTCCATCTGCCTTGATTTTTTCAGCTTCATCAGCGCTGAAGACGACAGCACCACTTGCTGCCCCGGGAGAAGCTGGAAGACCTGTTGCAATAATGTCAAATTCAGCATCGGGATCTAGCATTGGATGCAACAACTGGTCCAATGACATCGGGTCAATGCGTAACACGGCTTCATCTTTAGTAATCAGACCCTCCTCCACCATATCTACAGCAATTTTTAACGCCGCTGCCGTTGTTCGTTTGCCGGAACGTGTTTGCAGCATCCATAATTTGCCCTCTTGAACAGTGAATTCAATATCCTGCATATCGCGGTAATGATTTTCCAATCTAAGATTTACGTCTACCAGTTGGTTGAAAACCTCCGGCATAACCTCTTCCATGGAAGGCATGTCACTGCAGGATTCTTCCCGTGCGATTTTAGTGAGGTTTTGCGGCGTTCGTATGCCAGCGACGACATCCTCACCTTGTGCATTTACCAAAAACTCACCGTAAAGGGCATTTTCCCCTGTGGATGGATTACGGGTGAAGGCCACACCTGTCGCCGAAGTCGGCCCAAGATTACCAAAAACCATGGCTTGAACATTAACGGCCGTACCCCAACTTTCAGGAATATTATTCAAGCGTCGGTAAGTTTCGGCGCGGGCATTTCGCCATGATCCAAAAACAGCCCCGACGGCACCCCAAAGCTGCTCCATCACATCTTGGGGGAAGTCATTGCCGTAAACTTCATTTACGCGTTGCTTGTACACGCTAACAATATGCTGCCAGTCCTCAGCCGTTAAGTCCGTATCAACATAATGGCCTTGTTGCATTTTGAAGTCATCGAGTATTTCTTCGAAATTATCATGCCCGACACCCAGCACCACATCGGAATACATCTGGATAAAGCGGCGATAACTATCCCAGGCAAACCTCTCATCCCCGGCGCGCTTAGCAAGCCCGACAACCGTTGCATCGTTCATTCCGAGATTGAGAACAGTGTCCATCATTCCCGGCATGGACGCGCGCGCACCTGAGCGTACAGAAACCAGCAGAGGATTTTCGGGGTTACCAAAATCACTACCCACAGCTTTGCTGATAGAAGCGAGCGCCTCAGTCAACTGAGTATCTAGCCCATCAGGGTAATTGCGATCATTATCGTAGAAAGCTAAACAGACTTCAGTGGTAATGGTCAGGCCAGGTGGCACCGGCAAACCGAGACGGCACATTTCCGCCAGATTAGCTCCTTTGCCGCCCAGCAGGTTTTTCATATCTGCGGCTCCCTCGGCAGAGCCATCCCCAAAGCTATAAACCCATTTGATATCCGACATTAATGCACCTAAAAATCTCTCAAATGCGCCTATTCGATTAAGCTAAAATCTGCGGCGCCATCCATAGCCGTAATGAGTTTATTTATCAAAGCCAGGCGATTCTGGCGAACTTTTTCATCCTCATCCTGCACAAGCACATTGTCGAAAAATACATCTACAGGTTCGCGAAGTGCTGCGAGGCTCTGCAAATTATTTGTGTAATCGTCGACAGATGATATCTCGGCAATTTGAAGACCGTTTATAGCCGTGAAGAAAACTTTTTCTGCATCATTCACAAAAAGCGTTTCGTCAATGAGCCCTGCCTCAGCGGGTGACTTTTTAAGAATGCCACGCACACGACGATAAGCCGCCAACAAATTAGCACCATTCTCAGAGGCCAGAAATGTTTTAAGTGCCTCGGCCATAAGCGACAATACGTATACATCATCCCGATAAGCCTGAACGGAAACAGCAAGCACAGAGTCGACAATGTCGGGGCGAATATCTTTTTTATCACGGAGATAAATCTTCAAACGTTCAATAAAGAATAGCAGTAATCTCTCAGATGATGAACTATCTCCCGATGACGCTGATAATGATACTGGATAATTTTGCATTGCAGCATGAATAAAACCGTCAAGATTAAGCCGCCTTCCGCCTTCAATAAGCATGCGGATAATGCCGAGGGATGCCCGTCTGAGTGCATAAGGGTCTTTCGAACCTGTCGGTAATTCATCAATCAGCCAAAACCCTGCCAACGTATCCATCTTATCCGACAAAGCGACAAGCCGCCCTGCAGACGTTGCGGGTATCTCATCATTAGGACCGAGGGGTTTATAATGGTCACGAATAGCATTTCCAACTTTGTCATCACAGATTTGAAGCGCCGAATAATAGCCACCCATTACACCCTGCAACTCAGGGAACTCATAAACCATGCCTGTCACGAGATCTGCCTTACACAAAGCAGCCGCTTCTGATGCCACCTCATCTGAATCATTTTGAGACAAATCTTCAAAACTGAAATCGGCCTCAATATTGGCAAAGTAAGCCACGAGCTTTTCAATGCGATCAGTTTTATCACTGACAGTGCCGAGTTTGGCGTGAAAGGTAACCTTCTCCAACTCTGGCTTGCGTGCGGATAAATCTGTCTTTCTGTCTTCATCCCAAAAGAAGCGAGCATCTGATAACCGCGCACGTAAAACACGTTCATTACCCGCAATAATCTTTGCGCCCTCGTCAGCTGTTTCGATGTTGGCAATAGTGATAAAGCGAGGCGCAAGCTGACCGTCTTTATCACGCAGAGCGAGATATTTCTGATGTGTCCTCATGACAGAGACAAGCACCTCTTCAGGCACATCCATAAACTCATCATCAATTTTACCCATGAGGGGGACAGGCCACTCAACAAGTCCAGCGACCTCAGCCAACAGCCACGCATCATCTACCAACACGAGGCCTTCGCTAGCCGCTAAAGCCTCGGATTTTTCTTTAATCAATGCCAGACGCCTTGCCCTGTCGGCAAGCACATAGGCTTGCTCAAGCTTGGACAAATAGTCGTCTGCTTTATCAATCGTCAATGCATCCGGCGCCATGAATCTATGCCCGAAAGTATTATTCCCGGCTTTGATACCCTCAACTTCACAAGCAAGAGCTTTGCCGTTAAACACGCACAAAAGAGTCCGCAGCGGGCGCACCCAACGCAGTGTACTTTCGCCCCAGCGCATCGATTTGGGCCAACTAAATCCACGCACAAGTTCAGGGATAAAGTCTTCTAGTGCCGAACTAAAATCGCGTCCGGGTATCACCTCTTCAAGGACATAAAACGCCCCTTTGGGATCTTCACGAACAGTCAAGCCATCAGTATTTGATAGCCCATTAGCCTTGAGAAAACCTTCAATCGCCCTTTCAGGCGCATCAACACGTGGCCCTTTTTTTTCTTCACTCTGCTCAGCGAGTTCGACAGGCAAATCGCGCCCAATTAAGGCCAATCTCTGAGGCGCACTGAATGTTTCGAGGGCAATATTTTCTATGCCATTAGATTTAAGAAATTCAGTAACTTTTTTTTGCAAATCTGCCGCAGCTGGAGCTTGCAAACCGGCGGGAATTTCTTCCGAGTAAAATTCTAGAATCAAATCAGTCATTATTTGATCCGTCTTTATACAACCATGTTTCAGCGCAGATTTTGGCAAGTGCACGAACCCGGCCTATAAAAGCCTGACGTTCTGTCACCGAAATAACCCCTCGCGCATCAAGAAGGTTAAAATTATGACTGGCTTTCATGCATTGGTCATAAGCAGGAAGCGCAAGACCTCCTTCCGCAAGCTGGCGACACTCGACCTCAGCATCCTGGAAATGCCGCAAGAGAATATCCGTATCAGCAGCTTCGAAATTATAGCGTGAAAACTCTACCTCATTGCGGTGAAAAACATCGCCATAAGTCACACCTTTAGCGTTAAAATCAAGTTCATAGCCATTATCGACGCCCTGCACATACATGGCGAGCCTTTCAAGGCCATAGGTCAATTCACCAGAGACAATATCAACATCAATACCGCCAACTTGCTGGAAATAGGTAAATTGAGAGACTTCCATACCATCGCACCAGACTTCCCAGCCCAAACCCCATGCACCCAGCGTCGGGCTTTCCCAATCATCCTCAACAAAGCGGATATCATGAGCTTTAGAGTCAATGCCAAGTACCTCAAGACTATCAAGATAAAGCTGCTGAATGTTATCAGGGGAGGGCTTGAGAATGACCTGAAACTGGTAGTAATGCTGAAAGCGATTAGGGTTTTCACCATAACGTCCATCTGTCGGGCGGCGAGAAGGCTGAACATAAGCCACATTCCAAGGCTCTGGCCCTAAAGCACGAAGCACAGTCGCGGGATGGAATGTCCCAGCGCCCATCTCCATATCATAGGGTTGTAAAATCACGCATCCTTGATCAGCCCAATAACGTTGTAAATTTAGGATGAGATCTTGAAAAGAATGTTTTACGTTATTTGCCATTGGCTCGAAGCGCTCCTTGAATTCAAGCGAAACTATATACTCAGTAGTCGAATTGCAATCCTAACGGATTAAAAATCTATTGGAAATCAAACCTTTTCTGAAGACTCCCGCCTTCACGCAAAATATACTCAACTTCGTCGGTATACCGTTTATCTTTATGGGTCACTAAAGGAGGTAATAAACTCAATTTACCTTTTGCATCTCTAGTGGCACGGACAATCACGCGGCTTGCCGGTTCATCGGGTGATGCAGAAATCGGTAAAACAACAATTCGCCCAAATTGTGGCGATAAGGCTGATAACAGCCTATCGAGCGCGTCAGCTCTATAAATTAAGGTAAACTGCCCCTTTCCGGTAAGACAAGTAGCGGCACGTTTTACCCATATGTCCAAATCAGCCTGATTGGATACATGCGCCTGAGCCTTACTCTCATCCGATGATGCAAAACTTTCATCTCTCTCAAAATAAGGTGGGTTGGCAAAGACATGATGAAAACTTGACGGCTGGGTATGCGTCCAATCGGAAAATTTGGCAGTAATATCTTGAACAAAAAATTCCGGTTCCGGTGTCATATCATTCATATTGATGTTTTTTTGAGCTAGATCGATAAGCATCGACTGGACATCAATTCCGGTTATGGCGTGATTTACCCCTTCTTTAGCTAATCTTTGGGCAAGACACAGGGATGCAACACCTACACCGCATCCAAATTCGAGGCATTTTTCCCCATTCATTGTGTTCACGGCAGCCGCCAGCAAAATAGCGTCAGAGCCACTTCGAAAGCCTTTCTCAGGTTGATAGGCCTTCACCTGCCCCCCCAGAAATTGGTCGCATGTGGCTTGTAACAAGTCAGTTGACATATATTTGCCCCGTTTTATATCCCAAGTGAGTGAGATGAAGCACTTGAAACTTCATCCCTAGGCTGATTTACTCCACCAACTTAAATATATCATAATTGATAAGCGATATGGTTATGGACAGTGTTGTTTTTTTCGAAAATTTTAAACGTGATGACGTTTTAAGCAACTTGCTGTCTGCTTTTCAAAAAGAGATGCAATCAGTTGACCAAACCATCCGCAACAAGATTGTTTCCGATGTCGCAACCGTACCGGATATCGGCAATCATATTTTTAGATCCGGCGGCAAAAGATTAAGACCACTTCTGACTCTCGCTTCGGCACGACTTACGGATTATTCCGGCAAAAGCCATATAACCCTAGCCGCTGGTGTTGAATTGATGCACACCGCCACATTGTTACATGATGATGTGGTCGATGAGAGTGATATGCGCCGTGGGCGCCAAACGGCTCGAATGGGATGGGGAAATGCAGCCAGCGTTCTGGTCGGCGATTATCTGCTGGGTCAGGCTTTTCGTTTGATGGTTTCCACAGGCTCTTTGCCAGCCTTGAAAGTACTCTCAGATGCCGCAGCCGTTATTGCAGAGGGCGAAGTACTTCAACTGACCATCATGAATAATCTTGATACTACTGAAGATGCATATATGCGCGTTGTGGATTCAAAAACCGCAGCTCTATTTTCGGCAGCTACCCAAGTCGGGGCATTAATCGGCGACCAGGATCATTCCGTCACAGCCGCGCTCGCATCTTACGGACGTAATCTAGGCATTGCATTTCAACTTGTAGATGATGTTTTGGATTATGGGCAAACTTCCGATATTGGTAAAAATACTGGTGATGATTTCAGGGAAGGTAAAATTACCCTGCCAATTATTCTGGCCTATCGCAGAGGTAATGTCTCGGAAAGAGAGTTCTGGAGACGCACCATTGAAGCTCGCGACCAGAATGACGAAGATTTCGATAAAGCCTGTGACCTTCTGACTAAATACAAAACGCTTGAGGACACCCGCGACAGAGCCGCTCATTATGGCAGTATTGCCAAAGATGCTCTGGTAACATTTCGCGACACCATAACCCGCCAGCAAATGCTGGATGTCATAAATTTCTGTATTTCACGCGCTTACTAATCTGTTTTGAGAGCTGTTGACTCAACCCAATAGTCAGGAAGTAACCTCTTCAGCTTCTCTTTGGCGCGACGCGCAAAAACCTCATCCTTAAACAACCCGAAACACGTGCTGCCACTCCCCGTCATGGCGGATATATCTGCACCACTGTCATTAATCGCATCAAGAACCGACCTAATGACAGGAGCCGTTTCAATTGCGGATGACAAAAGGTCATTGCCGGTTTTTTTCAGATAATTATAGAATACATCATGATTGGCAAAAATCGGAAGCGGCTCGCTTGTAGCCTCTAATGCATCCATGTCTATATTTGGTTTGTTCAATTTACGGAATATCTCCGCAGTTGATACAGACATGCGCGGATTCACAAGCACACAAAAAAGAATTGGGAGTGTGTCGATTTTAGTTACTTGCTCTCCGCGTCCGGTCATCCTGCAAGGCACATTCATCACACAAGCGGGAACATCAGAACCAATATGTGCTCCTAAGGTCATCAAAGCATCTAATGACCAATCAAGTTTCCAGAAACTATTTAGTAATCTCAAACACGCCGCAGCATCTGCTGACCCGCCACCCAATCCGGCGCCAAGCGGAACTGATTTGATCAACTGCAAATCAGCACCCGCAGATGTGCCACTCTCTTTTTGGAGCGCTTTCGCAGCCTTCAAAATCAAATCATCTGATTTTTTCATTAATGAAGCTGTCAGATCCTGGGCAAATTCACCCTTATAGGTGAGTGATAATTCATCTGAAGACGAAACCGATAACTCATCTCCCAGTGCCGCAAATGTGACAAGGCTATCAACTGCATGATACCCGTCGGGCCTTTTACCCAAAACTGAAAGAGTAAGATTAATTTTCGCATTTGCCGTTTTCGAGAATGAGGAGCTATCGGTCATGCAAATGTCAGATTGCGGGTCCGTGCTCGGCGGCAACCTGAATGACACCATGATCGATTTTGTCTTCGATTTCTTTTTGCTTTGTCGTGTCATCTTCAAGAGCTAAAGCACGACGCCATTGATAACGGGCTTCAATCTGCCGACCTGATTGCCACAATGCATCCCCCAAATGATCTATGATTTCGGGATCATCAGGTTCTAATTCGGTCGCTTTCTCCAAAAACTGTACCGCCGCCCCGAAATCTTTCATTCGGTAAAATGCCCAACCCAGACTGTCGACAAAGAAACCATTGCGTGGCTCTTGCGCCACTGCTTTCTTAATCATCTCTAGCCCCTGATAGAGATTAATACCATTATCTATCCAGCTATAACCAAGATAATTTAGAACAAAAGGCTGGTTACCTGAAAGCCGTTTGGCTTTCAGCAAATCTGCTTCAGCTTCGCCCCATCTATCTTGTTGCTCCAACGTGATGCCACGATAGAAATAAAGCTCCCAATTTTGGTTATTGCCCTCACCAAGTTGATCAATCAGCTGATTATATATCTGTTCTGCCTTGGCCATCTGTTCATCGCGACGATAAAAATCCGCTAAGGATAGCAGGTTAAACGAATAGGTTTCTCTTTTTACAAGGGTCTCAAGTAAGCTTTGAGCTTCAGATTTACGCCCCAAATTCTCTAAAATCCTAGCCTCTGACAAGCGCGCGAAAGTCAAAGATATGGAGCTTGCAGTGACATCTTCATAAATACTCAGCGCCCTAGCCTCATCGCCCATCCCCGACATTAACTCGCCAATCACAACGCGCGCTTTGTCAGATGTGTGATCCAACCACAGGGCCTGATGCAAATAGGGTAGAGTAATTTCAGCGGGTAGTTCCCCGCTAAAAAGAACACCCAGTTCCATTAATCCCATGGAAAGCCCTTCTGCAGGAGACAGGGCGGCGCGTTTTTTTGGGGTTTCCACTACACGATAGGCATCGAGTGTGTATGGTGTTTTGTCTTTTTGCGGAAGATGGCTTTCCAGAAGCATCAAAGCTTCATCGCCACGACCTTGACTGACGAGAAAGCCCATATAATCAGAAAAAAAGCTACTCCCCTTCATCGCATTTTTCTTAATGACATCAACAAATAAATCATTGGCGCCCATGTCATCGCCTAAAGCCTCATAAAGTCGGGCAATGTTCCAGCTTGCAACCTTATCGAGCGTTTTGAGGTCAAGCAATGTATCAGCATGAGCGCGGGCGCGGTCTTCGTCCCCCTGCCCAAAGGCGGACCACATCAAAAACATATTTTTGACGAAAACTGAGAACGGATCATCCCGTGTTTGCTGAATAATAGACTCGGCTTCAGCATATTTTTTATCTTTAAATTTCTCTACCGCGAGAACCAATCTAGCTTGCTGAACATCTTGCTTCAAGTGTATGAGGCGTGGCGACAGATCTGCAGCTTTGGTTATCTCTCCAGCCGACATATAAAGACTAAAGAGCTTTTCTAGCAAAGCAGGGTCTTCAGGGTTTACGCTAAGCGCCACCTCATAATATTTAATAGCAGCAGACAAATCATTTTGCTCTTGCGCAAAACTTCCCGCCAAAATATGCCCCGTTAGAGACGGTCCGATATCTTGTAAAATTGGCAAAGATCGCGAGCGCAAAAAAGGCATCACGACGAGCATGGCAAAGATGACACCCCCCAAAATGACAGGCATCAAAAAACGTAGTTTTGTCAAAACAGAAGATTTTTGACCTGACATGATGTTTTATGCTCTCCGCTTAAACGCTTAAATTAGAAGCGTATTACATATTCGGATAGTTTGGTCCACCGCCGCCTTCCGGAACGACCCAATTAATATTCTGCGACGGACATTTGATATCACAAGTTTTACAATGCACACAATTTTGAGCATTAATCTGCAGACGTGGTCCCTCGCCAGCTTCCTCACCAACAATTTCATAGACCCCTGCAGGACAATAGCGTTGTGCAGGTTCAGCAAAGTCAGGAAGATTGACTTCAACAGGAACACTCGCATCTTTAAGCGTCAAATGGGCAGGCTGGTCTTCCTCATGATTGGTTGCAGACAGAAATACCGAGGAAAGTTTATCAAAGGCAACAATATTATCGGGTTTAGGATAATCAATTGGCTTACTGGCGGAAGCCTTTTTGAGAGCCGCATGGTCCGGTTTGCCGTGGCTCAGCGTATACGGCAGACCAATTTTGAGTGTTTGCATCCACATTTCAAAACCACCGAGAATCGTACCAAGGAATGTCCCAAATTTGGACAGAAGTGGTTTCACATTTCTAACGACTTTCAGCTCTTTTTTAATATCCGAGGCATCATAAGCTTCCTGATAAGCGGTCAATTCATCCAGTGCGCGTCCAGTAATGATGGCCTCAAAGGCAGCATCTGCAGCCATCACCCCACTTTCCATAGCATTGTGACTACCCTTAATCCGCGGCACATTTACAAATCCCGCAGCACAACCCAATAAAGCACCGCCTGGGAATACAAGTTTTGGAACAGACTGATAGCCGCCTTCTGTAATCGCTCGCGCGCCGTAAGAAATTCTTTTGCCGTCTTCAAGTGTTTCGCGAATTGCCGGATGCATTTTAAAGCGTTGGAATTCGTCATAAGGTGACAAATAAGGGTTTTGATAATTCAGATGCGTGACAAAACCGATAGAAACATAATTATCACCGAAATGATAAAGGAACGAACCGCCCCCCGTTTTATTATCGAGCGGCCAGCCAAGGGTATGCTGAACATAACCAGACCTAAATTTCTCCGGCGCCACCTGCCACAATTCTTTTATACCAATTCCATATTTTTGATGGTCAGCATCTTTATCCAATTCAAAATGGGAAATCATCGCTTTGGACAATGACCCGCGGACACCTTCCGCCAAAAGCGTGTATTTGGCATGAAGTTCCATACCCGGCATCCACCCATCTTTCTTGCCGCCTTCTTTAGAAACACCCATATCGCCGGTTGCCACCCCGCGCACAGCACCATTGTCATCAAACAGCAATTGAGCGGCAGCAAAGCCTGGATAAATTTCAACACCAAGCGCTTCAGCCTGTTCACCAAGCCAGCGCGTGACGTTTCCGAGGCTTGCAATATAATTGCCGTGATTTTTCATCAGTGGTGGCAACATAATATTTGGCAAAGGTAATGCGCCGGAGTGACCGAGCCATAAAAAGCGGTCGCGGGTTACAGGCGTTTCAAGAGGCGCGCCGCGCTCTTTCCAATCGATGAATAATTTATTCATGCCCCTTGGATCAATAACGGCACCGGACAAAATATGTGCGCCGACTTCAGATCCCTTTTCCAACACACAAACAGAAATATCCTTACCTGCCTCTTCGGAAAGTTGCTTCAACCGGATAGCTGCCGACAAACCTGCTGGACCCGCTCCGACAATAACAACATCATATTCCATTCCTTCACGCTCTTCGGGCGCAAGTGCCCAGCCCTGAAGGGAGTTTACTTCATTTACCGGTAAGTCTGACAACAGCTTCTCCTTTTTACATGCTTCCGAAACGTCCAAGCATCAGAATATGTAATAGATAAAGTTTTTATGGGATACTATTTTATGACGAATCAGACAGATTGCAAATCACATTGACCATTCTTCATGCAATGTGCGACCTATTGTCTTGAGCGTGAAGACATATATGAGCATGATGCCGTATATGGAGGTGAATTCACACCATAAAAATAGATGTTTTAAACGAATGACGAACAAATCTATATTATAAGGCTGTATAGATACTGATTTGGATAACCACCCTGTGACAGACATACCTCAAGAACCACAACATACGCATATCAGTCATGCTGACTATATGAACATGGTTCATGCTTTAGAATTCCAAATAAATGCGGGGGTTAACGTATTTCTTGAGGCCGACCCGGTTAATCGGTTTAAAAGCAATAGGTCGACAGAAACGTTTGCGCCTGACCCCCAACCTCAACACACACTCACCCCTCGACCAGACCCTAAGCTAACAGCACAAATAGTTTCTGCCCCCGTTATTAAACCTCAGAGTCAAAATGATGACTTGCCATCATATGATATACAAAAGGCTCGCCCTGTCGCACCGGCAGTATTACGAGAAAACACGGCAGACGCAGGGGATGTTTCTGCAGCAGAACATGTTGCAGAACAGGCCGACACACTCGACGCATTAAAACAAGCAATGGAAGCTTTTGAAGGGTGTGCTCTAAAACGCGCGGCTAAAAATACAGTATTTTCTGATGGTAATCCGGCATCCAAAATCATGCTGGTGGGCGAGGCTCCTGGACGTGATGAAGATCGCGAAGGTAAGCCCTTCATCGGGCGAAGTGGTAAATTGCTGGATAAAATGTTTGCCGCTATCGGACTTAATCGTAACGACATTTATATCACCAATCTTGTTCCATGGCGTCCGACCGGAAACAGAACCCCGACACCCCATGAAACAGCATTATGTCGCCCGTTCTTGTTGCGTCATATTGAACTGGTTCAACCGGACATTCTTGTTCTTGTTGGAGGGGTTTCGGCCAAAGAAATGCTCGACAGCACACTCGGAATCACAAAATTGCGGGGCTCATGGCAAGACATTAACATCAAAAGCCGTGAAATCCCTGCCTTACCGATTTTACATCCAGCCTATCTGCTAAGAAACCCTGCGCGTAAAGCTGAAACTTGGCAAGATTTATGCAGTTTACAAAAAAAACTTTCAAACACGCTTACTTCAGATGCTGCTAATTTGGAGGGGACAGACTGATGCGTCAATTATCCTCTCTGGTTTTTCTTAGTTTGTTGCTTTTAAGCGGCGGTATCCAAACACAAGCCCGGACACTCGGCCCACCGGAACCGAGACCTGCTTATGAACCACCACCCAAACAACCGGACCATGAGATCTACAAAAGAATTTTCGAGTTACAGGAAAGTGCCAAATGGGCATCCGCTGACAAACTAATAAGAGAACTCGACGACACATCTTTGCTTGGGCATGTTTATCGGCTGAGATATATGCATCCGACGGCCTATCGCTCTAAATGGCCAGAATTGCGGGATTGGCTAAAAAAATATGCCGATCATCCGGGGGCATGGCAGGTTTACCACTTGGCAAAGAAACGCCGCCCAAAAGGGGCGCGCATGCCAAAACCGCCCCCTGAGCGCATTTATAACCAAACATACGCCTCGTCTCCACCAAGTGTAAGGACTTTCTATAAGCGCAGTACCCGACGCATTCGACGGGAAGTGAACCGACTAACTTACCGCGAACGCCCGACACAAGCCTTGCGCTATATTTCCAAAAGATCAGTGGATCGACAACTCTCAGCCGCCGAAACAGATTTATTGCGCTCTAAAATCGCCCGCTCGTATTTTATCGAAGGAAAACCGTCAAAGGCTTTAGAAATAGCTCAACTGGCTACCCGAAGCCGTCATGTAGTCACGCTATCTGACTGGCATGCAGGTCTGGCGGCATGGCGTCTCAACAAATTTAACCTCGCCGTTACGTATTTTACTAATCTATCTGAAAATGAAAATGCTAAAAACCGTCACCGCGCCGCCGCCTCGGTTTGGGCTGCACGCAGTTATCTCGCCTTGAACAAAAATCCTGAAGCCACCTTAATGCTTGGAGAAGCTGTTAAATATGGTGGTAATGATTTCTATGGTCTGTTGGCTTATCGTCGATTGAATGGGCCTGTCGCTTTCTCATGGACTCAAACCAGTCTGCAAGAGTCTGAAACCATTGGAAACGTGGATTCCGTTCAACGCGCACTCAAACTTCTTGAGGCTGACCAGCAAGAACTTACTGAGCTTGAGTTGCTCAATATCAGAAACCGACTAACTCGGCCACAACAAAAGGCTTTACTGGAACTTGCAATTGACCTCAAACTTTCAGCCGTTGAACTCGCCATGACCGAAATACTCGAATATGGCAATGAACGAACACCTCATGTGCTCCCAGAAGGTTATTACCCAATACATGATTATAGGCCATCAGCAGATTACAAAGTTGATAAAGCACTTATATTTGCCCTTATCCGTCAAGAGAGCCGATTTAAAGCACGCGCCAAGTCTCGCGTGGGTGCGCGAGGGCTGATGCAAATTATGCCTGCTACAGCCGCTTTTGTCTCCGGCGATAGAAAATTCCGATACAAATCAGGACGCGATAGACTTTATGATATCTCCGTAAATCTGGCCATTGGTCAATCTCTTCTATTCAAATTACTTGGCGAGAAGACCATGGAAAACAATCTGATTAAAGTGCTTGCCTCTTATAATGCCGGATCCGGCAAGGTAAGAAGGTGGTCTCGCGAAATAGGTCGTCCAGACGACCCGCTTTTATTTATGGAAAGTATGAGCGCACCAGAAACACGGCTATACGTGCAAAAGGTGATGGCAAATCTTTGGATTTATAGGGACAGGCTTAACCAATTCAGTCCGAGCCTTGATGAACTGGCTTCTGGAGAATGGCCGATATATCGCAGACAACCTTACATGCAGGTTGAAACAAAAAACGAGAAAAGCCGATCAGTTAAGATGACTGCTGACGTTTTGAATTGAATTATCGAGGATTTTATCTGTAGTCTCAGTGGTAATGTTCTCACTGATAAGCTTTCCGGCCGCTGAGATGGCCAGTTCTGCAGATATTGCACGAATTTCTTGAGAAAGTTGATCCTCTGCTTGTGCAATTTTATCTTCAGCCTGACGGGTCTTTCTTTCTAATCGAGCCTGCAAGGCGGCGCTCGCATCTTCCGCCATTTTTTCGGAATCTAGCTTGGCCTGTTCAATCACTGATCGAGACTCTTCTTCCGCTTTTTTGACACGTTGCCGATAATTTTTCAGCAAGGCTTGTGCCTCATCACGAAGACATTGTGCCTGCTCAAGTTCCCCACGAATTTTATCAGCGCGCGCGTCGAGCATAGATGCAACACGACCGGGCAATCCGAGTTTTAGGAACCCAAGAATGACAAGAGCAAAAGAAAGAGCAACAAAAAAGGAAGCGTCAAAACTCATGCGTTATCTCCGATTATTCATTTCTTCTGAGACGGCTTTTTTAACGGCATCTTCCTTAACTTCCTGACCTATGGTAATTTGTACAATCTCGGCAACGACTGCTTCAGCCGTCTCTTGAATACCTGTTAGTGCCGCCACACGGGACGCTTGAATACGCCCTTCTGCCTCTGCTGCTTGAGCAGAGAGTTTCTCCTCAAGCTCTGCCTCTTTTTTAGCCAATTCCGCAGCAGTTGCATCCCTGACTTCTTGAATAATTTCGGCAGCTTTGCTTCTGGCTTCCGCCAGCGCTGTTTCATAATCAGCCATAGCCTGTTCAGCTTCTTGCCGAAAGGTTTCTGCCTGACTTAAATCATCATCTAGTCTGTCTTGTCGCGCTTTGATAACACCGCCGATTTTAGGCAAGGCAAAACTACCGAGCAAAAAATACAAGGCAATAAAGCTGATAAACAGCCAGACAAGTTGCGGCGCAAAGAATGCCGGATCGAGCTGAGGCATTTAGGTCTCTCTGTTCGTTAACTTAAACAACAAACAGCAGAATAAGTGCAACAATAAGACCAAACAGGCCAGTCGCCTCAGCCAAAGCAAACCCGAGAAGAAGATTCGGGAACTGGCTTTGTGCTGCTGAAGGATTACGAAGGGCACCGGCAAGGTAATTACCAAAAATCGTACCAATTGAAATACCTGCACCTGCAAGGGCAATACATGCAATGCCTGCGCCGATATATTTTGCTGCTTCTGCTTCCATAGTTTCTCTCCATTTATGTGCCCATCTGGGCGGTTAGTTAAAGTTAGTGATCCAAATGAATTGCATCATTTAAATAAATGCAGGTCAAAATCGTAAAAACATAGGCCTGCAAAAAGGCTATTAGAAATTCAAGCCCTGTAAAGGCAACCATCATGGCAACAGGGGCAATCGCTCCGGCAGACATCACACCTCCAGCGGACAGGAAAGCGACGGCAAAACCGCCAAAAACTTTTAGCATTGTGTGTCCTGCCATCATATTGGCAAACAGACGCACCGACAGGCTGACCGGGCGGGTAAGATATGAAATTAGCTCAATCACCACCAATAGTGGCAATAGCGCCACCGGAATACCCGACGGCACAAACAGCTTTAAAAAGCCTACGCCATGACGGATAAAACCAACACCTGTAACGAGAAAAAACACAGCAGAAGCCAAAGCAAATGTAACAATAAGATGGCTGGTGACTGTAAAAGAATAAGGGATCATGCCAAGCATGTTACAAAACAGCACAAAGACAAAAAGCGTGAAGACAAAAGGAAAATACTTCATACCTTCCTTGCCGGCATTATCTCTGATCATGTTAGCAACAAATTCATAAGTCAGCTCACCAAAAGATTGTAACCTACTGGGCACAAGCGTCGGCTTTCGGGCTGAAAAAATAAATAAAAGAGATGCCGCAGTAACAGCTATCATCATCCAGAGAGATGAATTGGTAAAGGAGACATCAATTCCCGCCACTGGTGGAAGATCATAAATCGCATGAACCTCGAATTGATGCATAGGGTCAACATTGAACCCACCCGCATCTTGCCCATTTACCTCACCATGAGATTTGGAAGCCAATTTTTACTCCGTATCTTGGGGACTTATCTTCCAGTGGTATAACCGGTCTGGGGATAGGCCCGAAAACAATCTCTCTGAACTAATTTTAAGAGCCGTCAGAATACTCTTTATTTTCTTTTTTTGTTTCTGATGTCGTGTTCGTAACATCCTCAGAAACTGTGGTTTCATCGACCCCTAAAACTTGTCTCATGTCACGGGCTGTCCGTAACATATTCAACACACCTGCTATCATACCAAGTAGTAGCATGACCAGCAAAAAAATCGGTTTGGTGGATAACCATTTATCCAACCACCAACCAATAAAACCGCCTACGACAATGCCGACAACCAATTCCATAGAAAGTCGGTATGCCATTCCGATAGCAGAACCCCGACCTTTTGTTTCAGATAGAGGAGTTTGCGGTTTCCGAGCTTTACTTACGCGCTCTTGAAGGCTGGAAAGAACCTCGGAATTAAAACCAGTTTGCAAATCAGTTCCAAAAATCTTAGACGCCTCCTGATTTGTATCATCAGCGACGCTTGATTTTCCTGATTTATTGGCTTTATCGTGACGGTTCAAAATGCTCCCTCAAAGCAGGTAAGAAATACCCAAACTTTCGCGCACACTATCCCCAGCAGAAACGCCTGTCAAGCCACCAGCAAGTCACTAACCCACTGATTTCATTTCATCTTTATTTTGATCAGTTGACAAATCCCGACCGGTCTCAGCAAATTGCTCTGCAGTCGCCAAATCAACTGAAATAAGCTGACTCACTCCTCGCTCCTGCATGGTGACGCCAAACAGACGGTTCACACGCGCCATGGTCAAGGCATGGTGCGTAATAATCAAAAATCGTGTGTCAGATGAGTCAGCAATGTTCGTTAACATATTGCAAAAACGTTCAACATTTGCGTCATCAAGCGGTGCATCAACCTCATCAAGAACACAAATTGGGGACGGATTGGTCAAGAATACGGCAAAAATAAGCGACATCGCTGTTAAGGCCTGCTCGCCCCCTGACAAGAGAGACATAACCTGAGGCTTTTTGCCAGGTGGATGAGCGATAATTTCAAGGCCGGCTTCCAAAGGGTCGTCAGATTCTGTTAGCTTGAGCTCCGCAGTACCACCACCAAAGAGTTGCGTGAACAATTTAGCGAAATGACCATTAACTGTCTCAAAAGCAGCCAATAAGCGCTCCCGCCCCTCACGGTTCAACTGACCGATACCATACCGCAATTTGTTAATTGCCTTAGATAAATCATCGCGTTCCGTCTGAATTTCATTAATTTGAGTTTCGACTTCTTCCGCTTCTTCTTCTGCACGCAGATTAACGCCCCCAAGACTTTCTCTTTCGCGACGATAGCGTTCAAGTTTTGCTTCGATCTCCTCACTTTCCGGGAATTTCTTCTCCGAGTCGAAATTGGCAATGGCGAGTGCATCTTCAGGCGCACAATGAAGCGTGTCCTTTATATTTTGCCCTATTTCTTCAAGCCGTTCCTTCGCAGCAGTTGTTTTAGCTGCCAACGCTGCACGGGTTTCACGGACCTCCGAGAGCGCAGATTGCGCGGCACGATGGCGCTTATCAGCTTCAGCAAGGCGGTTCTCGGCTTCTGCAAGTGTATCAGCCGCCTGTTTGCGATTGGTTTCTGCAAGATTGATCTGCTCGACCAGTGCAGAACTCCGTTCGGCAAGTTTCTGCGGAATATTTTCTGCTTCCAATTTCTCTTGATCTGTATGTGTTTGACGCGCATTCAGGCTTTCAATTTGCTGATGTGAATTTTCTAACCTGCTTTGCCAGCTATCCGCATCTTGCTCTAAACGCTTCAATCTACTTTCGCGTTCATTTCTCTCCCTTACGAGACTTTCCCGCTCCGCACGATCCTGTGCGAAAACACTCCGTGCCTCCCCAACCAGTTCCTGATGAGAGGATTGTTCAGATGTAAGAGCGTCCCCGCCATCTTCCAGTGCCTGAAGGTCACCTTCACCCGCCTTAATCATACCCGCAAGTTCATCAATATCAGATGTCATGCGCTGACAAGCTTCCTCAATCGCGGCAAGACGCGAAATTTGTTTTTCGGCGCCACTTTCCATTTCAGAAAGCTCTTCACGCGCCTCTGTGAGTTTTATCTGAATCTGCTTCAGTTGTTCGCGGCAACTATTGTCAGCATCCGTTGCTTCGCGAACTTTGGCCTTAGCGGTTTGAGCAGCCTCATCTGCTGTATTGGCGTTCTGTTCTGCTGTCGCGATTTCAGGCATAATAGCCTCAAGACGATTCATTTGTGCAAGTCTTTGCGCAGCCGGCGTTTTTGCGTCGGCTGTAGCGCAATAACCATCCCAGCGCCACAAATCACCCTCAACGCTAACCAGTCGCTGACCGGGTGAGAGGCTTTTTTGCAATGCCGCCCCCATTGAGCGGTTAACGAGCCCTACGAGAGATAGACTTCTACTCAACACATCCGATCCGTCAACATACCCCGATAATGGCGTCGCACCCTCAGGTAAAGAAGGTAACTCAGATAAGGGGGGCAAGGCCAACCAATGTGCGGCAGCCTCAGAGTCAGAAGGGGCATTCAAATCATCGCCAAAAGCTGCTCCCAGCGCAGCCTCATATCCTGTTTCGACTTTAAGAGTTTCAATCAAGCCAGGCATGTCTGCTTCTTCTGAGGTGCTCAAAATTGCCTGTAAAGCTGACTGCTCACCCAGCAGACGCTCAAGCACCGCACGCGCTTGGCGCGATGGCTCGGCGCGTGTTTCGGCTTGTTCAGTGCAAACCACCAAGTGGTCATGTGCGCCCTGCACTGACTCGACGGCTTTTTTATAGTCCTCAGACAAAGCACTTATGCTTATTTTTAATTCCTGACGACGAGTTTCCGATACCCCCTCCTCAAGCAAGGTGTCGCGCTCTAGCTCAAGTCGCGTGCGTTCTTCTTCAATACGGGCATGCTTCTTGCGATTATTCTCAAGTGCCACAGTTATCTCGTTCTTTCGGGCTTGATGCGCTGCAAGCTTACGAATGGTTGTATTCAGCTCATTTTCTGCTTCGGCAAGGCGTTTTTCGGACGAATCACATTTTTCCTGCGCAGCTTTTTCAGCTGCACGGACAGCTTCACCTGATGCACCGGCATTTTTCTCCTGCAAGATTTCTTTTTCTTCGGTAATTTGTTTCAACTGATTTTCAGCATCCGTCAGAACATCTTGCTCGCGTCGCGTATCTTCCTGGATGGTTTCAATCTGAGCTATAAGCCGGTTCACAGTTTCTGTTGCGCGTTGGGCTTCTTTTTCCAGCCCATCCTGCTCAATCGTCAGGCGGCGATAAATAGCTGCACACTCGGCTTCCTTTTCACGCAGCGGTGGCAAGGCATCCTGCGCCGTGAGTTGTTCGGTGCTGGCACTGGCAGAATCACCTGTTAAGGACGCAACGGATGCCTCAGCAGCGGCAAGAGCATTTTCGGCTTCTGTCGCAGCGTCCAGCGCCTGTTGCCAACGCAAATGAAGCGCCAGCGCTTCAACTTCCTTAATCTGACCCGACAGATTCTTGTAGCGTGTCGCTTGTCTTACCTGCCGCTTCAACGCGCGCAAATTATTATGAAGTATCTCCAGTGAGTCATCGACTTTTTCAAGATTGCTTTCCGCACCTCTGAGCCGCAACTCGGCATCATGACGACGCGTGTGGAGACCGGATATACCCGCGGCTTCCTCTAGAATTTTGCGGCGTGCTTCAGGCTTAGCATTTATCAATTCACCAATCTGTCCCTGCTTGACCAGCGCAGGCGAACGCGCACCTGTCGATGCATCGGCAAATAAAAGTTGCACATCTTTGGCTCTGACATCACGCCCGTTAATGCGATAAGCGGAACCGGCATCACGTTCAATACGGCGGGTGACTTCGACACTTTCTTCATCATTGAATTCAGGCGGCGCGGTCTTTTGCTGATTGTCGAGCAACAAGGAAACTTCGGCATTATTACGCGACGGACGCCCTGTCGTGCCAGAAAAAATCACATCTTCCATACCCGCGCCGCGCATTGATTTAAACGAAGTTTCCCCCATCACCCAGCGCAGAGCTTCAAGCAGATTAGACTTACCGCACCCATTTGGGCCCACAACCCATGTCAGCCCAGGAAGAATTTGCAAATCAACCGGATCAACAAAGGATTTGAATCCAGATAGCCGCAGGCGATCAAATTTCATAGACCGGAACTTTCTTTTTCCTCGGGCGCATCAATGCCCATTTTTTTCAGTTTTTTATCGAGTAGTTTTTTGAACTTCTCGAGACCGATATTGCCCGCAACTTTCTCACCATTAACAAAGAATGTCGGGGTGGACTCAACGCCTAGTTCATCTTTAGCGGCAGAATACATGCGCCGTACGGCTGTCAGATTGTCCTCGCTTTGAAGACACATCACAAAATTTTCGCCACTCATTCCAGCTTGCTTGGCGTAGGCCCGTAAGCTGTTAAGCGGATCGTCGCTTCTTACCCATTGCATCTGACGCTTAAAAAGTGTTTCGAGAAACGCCATACGAGCTTTGGGAACGGCACATTGAACCAGCATTGCGCCTGTCATGGCATAAGGGTCAAGCGGGAAAGGCCGGAAGTTAAACTGCACCAGCCCCGTATCGACATATTGTGTTTTCAAATCGGGCAGAACGTCATTATGAAATGCCGCACAATGCCCGCATGTCAGGGAAGCATATTCATAAACCTTAATGGGTGCGTTTGCGTCGCCGACTGAAATTTCACCCAAAGGATTAGGTGTATCCAGCGCCCCACCTGATTTGACCTCGATAATTTCAGCATCAACTGAAGACGTTTGCAAAATATCAAAATTTGCATTTGCTATGGCGGATTTGGCTTGCTCCGCGTTTCTTGCCGCATATTTATCTGTGCCCATATCAGTCAGAACAGAGACTAGTAAAGACAGACAAACCAACATGGCGATTGAGGTAAGGATAAGGTTTAAATGCTTCATTTTTTTCTTTCGTTTATAAACTTAGAAAACTTCTACTTATGACTTTTAATACGCCACTTAATTAATGCATCAAAGGCCTGACACCTCCGAATCACGTCCAGACTTAATTATAGCCTTATGGCGCGCACAAGCCGAATCCGTATACATCAATTGAAGGCATGCATTAACGCAAGCTGTGGACAATTTTATCCCCTATCCCGGCGCATGAGCAGGGCAAGTGACGCCAAAGCCCGTTTTAAACGCGGGGTTTCAATCTCTTCAAAATCATCCGCCAGAGCAGAAATATCTTCTTCTTTTATAGGTGGCGGGTTGAGAGGTGACGGTGTCATCGTCACCGGCCCTTGAATAATATTTAGCCGAGAAATCGCGGCATGCCCATAATAGCCGTTGAGGCGATCAATAATCTGCGGCGCGAGATGCTGGATTTCCAGCGCAATCGCCCCTTCAGCTTTGACTGTCAGCACGCCTCCACCACTGCCGCCAGGATTACTAGAAGTGTCGCCACCATCGCGTCCGCTTTTGCGGCGGGACAGACGAACGGGCTGGCTCATCGCGGCAAGTTGCGGCCCGACAATCGCCGACCAATTTTCCAGCATACGGCTATCACTAAAGCCGCGCCTATTCATGGTGCGTCCTGTAATGCGCCCCAGCACTTTAGACACATGTGGCGTGCCGTAACTGCGGAGCGGATTGCTGTCAAATTTATCCGCCATAATCAGTCTTCATGTTACAAGAAACTCATGCCCGAGCGCAAAAATAATTTGATTAAAACCCAAGCCGCCCAAAAACTATTGGGTTGGTATGACTGCCATCGGCGTGTTTTGCCTTGGCGCGCCCTACCAGATGAGGCGCCTGACCCTTATCGCGTCTGGCTGTCCGAAATAATGCTCCAACAGACAACCGTTGTGACAGTGAAGCCCTATTATGAGAAGTTCTTAAATCTTTTCCCAACAATTCACGATCTGGCCGCCGCGCCCGATGATAAAGTGATGACGGCTTGGGCCGGGCTTGGATATTACACCCGCGCCCGCAATCTTTTAAAATGTGCGCGCACTCTGGTTGCCGAGCATAATGGGATATTTCCGCAGTCGGAAAGCGCGCTGCTCAGCCTGCCCGGAATTGGCCCTTATACGGCGGCGGCGATTGCAGCAATTGCTTTTAACCAACAGGCCGCGCCGGTGGATGGCAATATTGAGCGAGTGCTGGCACGGCTTTTGGCGCTCAACACGCCGCTTCCCAAATTAAAAGCAGAGGTCAAAACCTTTGCCACGCAATTGCTTGAACCAGAAGCGCCACATAATCGACCCCTTGATAATCGTCCGGGCGATATCGCGCAGACCTGTTGGTTA
>NYTN01000010.1 GCA_002683515.1 Rhodobiaceae bacterium | reverse complement strand
AAATATAAGCGTTCAGTTTTTTCCGTTAAATCCAGAAAGCCCTAGCCCTAGACCACCTGGCGGAATGACAATGCCATATCCAGATTTAAGGCATTTTTCCCTTCGGGACTATGGAAACCGTGTGGGGATTTATCGTATTCTTAACTCACTTGAGCAACGAAAAATTACTCCTTCTTGTGCAGTTAATGCGGAAATAACAAATCATATCCCATATTTGTTGTCTGCATTATGTGACTCAAAAGTGGAATTCTTAGGTCACGGTTTTAATATGGATACTCCACACCATTCATTAACCGAAACGCGTGAACAAAATATAATTCAGCAATCAATTGATATGTTGTCTGAGGCCTGTCACCAAGAAATTAAAGGTTGGATTAGTCCTGGACGTTTTGAAAGCCCTGTTACACCGGATTTACTATCAGAAGCTGGTGTTGAATATTTTGCAGATTGGGTAAATGATGATATGCCATATTCTTTTAAAACGCGTCACAAGCCTCTTACCGCAATGCCATTGTCTACAGAACTAGAGGATAGGTTTGTTTTGCTCGATAATCTACATTCAGAAATATCATATGGTGAGCAGTTAAAGGATGCTTTTGATTGGATGTATAATGATGCTAATGAAGATGATGGAAGAATTTTTAGCCTATCTATTCATCCTTGGGTTATCGGTCAACCGCATCGAATTGGAATATTGGAAAACTTCCTTGATTATGTGAAACAACACAAAGGTGTTTGGTTCGCAAAGCCAGGTGAGATAGTTGAAATAATCAAAAATAAGTAGATTAATTTATTTTATTTTTTGTTTTAGGACAAAGCCTAGCTTTCAGATGAGTATAGAATTAATAAATTCAAATATTTATTTTAAGAAAGTATAGGTTACGGATGCAATTTTATTATCAAAATCTTTCAAATTTTCAAAAATATGTAAGTCAAGTGATGCTCTGCGTTGTTTTAACTTTAGGGTTAACAATAACGTCTATGCCATTATCGCAAGTCATGGCTGCAGATACTCCTTTTGATGAAAAGCTCGTGCTTAGACGTCAGACCCTTGTTGTTAGAGATATTGAAAAATCTTTAGCATTGTACCGTGATGCCATAGGCATGGAGGTAATATACGATCAGGTAATTAAGCGTCCATTGACTGGATCTGACAGAGAGCAGATTCTTAGATTAATATTTCTTAAAGCATCAAATCAATATACTGGGGTTTTAGGTCTTGTTGATTATGAGTACGGCTACCCTGAGCATCCTGCTCATCAAAAACCCATTCGCAATGAAGGCTTTACTCCAGGAAATTCAATCCTTGTTTTTAATTCCACAGAACTCTCTAAAACATGGCCATTAATTGAAGTTTCTGAAGGTGTTAAAATAATTACTGAACCTAAGTTAACATCGTATCCTGGATATGGTGGTAAAGGTAAAATCAGAGTAATGGTTAGTAAATTTTATGACCCTGATGGATTTTTAGTTGAGATGAACCAATTGCTAGATCCTTTAAATCCTCAATGACATTTAAATTAAAAAAATATCANACGCACTTAATTAGTTTCTTATTAATATTACTAATTATCTTGATTTCGAAAATACCCGCTAATGGTCAGGGGCAAGATACATCACGTTCTGAACGTGATCAGCAGGTTATAGCGGCATTATTGCCGGGGGAATATTTTAATGTTAATCAATCATATTTTGATAAACGCACAAGCAATAATTCTGTCCAAAATTCCTATAAGCTCACTATCCAAGCGGANGGGGAAAAAAGACATCCAAAAGTATTTAAAATTTTAATAGATAGAGAGGGGTCCCAGTCGCTAAATCTGGTTGGAAAACTTTCTGAGGGTGAAGACCTAGTCTCTACAAATCTATCCATATTTACCGAAAGCCAGCATGAAGCCTTATGTATCCTTAATTTTTCTCGTCAGGCNGGACAATTCAATGCTGTTAGGAATAAAGACTGTAATAATCCAAATATACCAAAATCTATTGAGTTATCCGATAGGCAGTTATGGTGGCACTCGGTTTTAGATGGTTTGATAAAGTTTGACAAAAGTAGAACATTCACTTGTCACGCCGATATTCCTGGGGTGGGTGGCGGAAGAAATATACCCTATAAAAGATATTCGAATTTAAAAATCCAAGACCAAGGCGGTCAAGAATGGATTAAAACAGATCAAGGCAAGAGCCTTGCCGTGCGTCTCTTTAGGGTAGATTGGCCAATAAATAATTTTGATGGGGAATTTGCGCGCGACTCGCTAGCAATGTATGTAGTGGAAAAGAATAACGATGGATCGCTTAAAGAGCATGGGTATGCATTTGTAGATGATGAGGCAGAGCGTATTGGGCTAAATCTTAAATGGATACTTGTGTCGTGTTACTTACAGTCAAATAAAGTAACAATTCCCGAAATGTGATATTTAACCCTCAAGACGTTGATTGCATTCAAAAAAATGACCATCAGGATCAAATAAACCTACAGAGCGAACTTTTACTTCGCCTCCATTTGCAGCTGGATATGTAGCTTCACTTAATGGAGCTCTTATTTCAATATCGTGTAATTTTGCTATCTCATATATTTTCTCAGCATCACTAACTTCTGCAACAAATACTGGCTGACCATATTCGAAGTTATAGTTCACTGCGGGTGGTGGGCTTGAAGGGTTTAGCCATTGTAGGAGTCCAATTTTGCCAATCTCAGGATCTTTAGCTTCCATAATAACGAGTCTCGTTAAATCTCCAGCATTTCCGCCTGGCAGAAGATTGCCTGAAAGAGTTATTTTGTCATCGTAATATTTTCTCATACCTAGAATTTGCTCGTAAAAAACTAGAGATTTTTCCATATCTCGAACTTTCAGAGTTGTTCTCTTTATAATTGCAGTCATTCTTGTTCCTATATATTTTATTTTAATTGCATGAATATTATAACAATATAACATTTATCAATATGTATTTTTTAATTTTGTAAGGGTCGTAATGTCAAAAGTCAGATTCCAAAGAGCTAATTATATTGTTTCAGATTTAGATAGGTCACTCGATTTTTATTGTAATGTTTTATGTTTTCGCCTTGTTTTTCAGAAGGTTTCTGAAAAAACATCATATACTTATGATGTATTTGAAATAGACCGTTCAGCTGATTTAAGGTTTGCGGTTCTGGCAACCGACAGTCAAGACAATGTAATGGCTTTAACAGAGGTTACGGGTGTAAATCTACCTCAAATAATTCCACCTTTTAGGGCCGCTATAGTGCTTGATGTTGATAACATTGATGAGATAATTTCAGAAGTGAGGAATAGAGGATTAACATGTTACCAAGAAGACCAGTTAGTAACGCAAGACGGTAGNGAAGGGCGGGAGTACGGATTTCTTGATTATGATGGTAACTTAATAGTAATTTATAATATTAATAAGCAATCAAATGAATAATCAAGGGGCTAATTATATACAAAGAAAATATTATAACGACGAACTTGGGCATATTCATTACCGGATAGCCGGTGAAAAAAAACTCAACCTTCCCCTCGTATGTTTCCATATGTCACCATATAGTGGAGATCAATTCGCTCTATTACAGAGGGAAATGAGCGTATCTCATTTAATAATATGCCCCGACACTCCAGGTTATGGTAATTCCGACGCGCCTGAAACACCACCCAAAATAGAAGAATATGCCACTCGATTGATGTCTTTATGTGACGCATTAGGTTTGGATAAGTTCAATGTTATGGGTTTTCATACCGGCAGTGTAATTGCCCTTGAAATGGGCAGAACATTTCCTGATAGAATACAAAAAATTATTCCCATTGGAATTCCTCTAATGGAAGACTCAAAGCGAAAAAAGTTTTCACAGCAATACTCTACAAAAAGAGGATTTTTTTCTGATGAAAGTTTTTTACAAAACAGATGGCACTCAGGTATTAATAACCGCGGTCGGCAATCCGATGAACGTTTTTTGTCATATTTCTCGGACAGCCTTTCCGCTGGAGTTGAAAAGGGTAATTGGGGTTTTTCTGCTGTATTTAATTTCGATCTTCAAAAATGCTTGCTAGAAATAAAGCAACCTGTGCTAATTCCCTTACCTAATGAAAGTTTGAAAATGAATTCATTTGAAGCTTCAAAGCTATTACTGAATGTACAAATATTAGATTGGTCTCACATGGCCGGAGATTTGTTCGACATTCATTGTGAAGAAATCGCTGATGCTCTTATAAAATTCTTGGATTATTAAAATTGATTTTTTTCATAATTAAATCTCAAATCAAAAAAATATTATTATTATTATTTCTATTAAATATTTTTTCATATTCTGCTGTGCTGGCGGAAGGTCCGGTAGTTACCGAAGGTTTTGATGAAGTGGTTATTATTGCAGCCGATCATAACGTATGGGCAGAGTTTTTTAATTCGCATGCAGGCTGGCAAATTATTGATGAAGGAATAAGCGATAAAAACTGGATGGAATATTGGGGACTTTCTAACTATCAAGCGAATTATAAACTTTATCAAAACCCTGGAACCAATAAAGGTCGCGTTCGCGTTATAAGATTTAAAAATTCGGATGGAAGAATAGCCCCCTCTATTAGACCTCATAGCCAAAGCTGGGACACAGGAGGTATCTTTGATTTTAATTTACGTGTTAAAGACCTGGATTATGTAAACAAATCTATGACATTAAGTGGTTGGAAGGCGCCGACAGAACCAATTGAATTTCGTTTTGGAAAATTTCATGTTAAGGAGTGGCTGCCTGTTGGTCCAGATAGTGTGCAGCTTGCATTAATTGAGCGTATATCCCCTTCATTGAAAGGTTGGCCAGCATTAAATAAGATGTCTAGAACTTTTAATGCAACTATGATCGTAGATGATTTGCCGGCAGCAGAAAAATTTTGGCGTGACATGCTCGGATTTAAAATCTATTTATACCATAAAGGTGCATCACCTGAGCCTGGTAATAATGTTTTAGGGTTACCTCACAATCTAGCTAGCTCAATTCATAGAGAGGTTTATGTGTTGCATCCCAAAGGGAAAAATGACGGTAGCATAGAACTGCTTAAATTTCATGGAGCTACGGGTCGAGATTTTAGTAAACACACTGATGTTCCAAATCGCGGGATTTCCAGTTTACGATTCTCCGTTGAGGATATCGACAAACTGTTGCTGCGTGCGGAAAAGTTTGGTTTCACACCAATAATGAAAGCTGAAAACTTAGATTTTTTACCTGATCAAAAGGCGGATTTCGTTGCTTTAAGGGCTCCCGGAGGGGCAATTATTGAATTTTATCATGTCTTGGATAAAGGCAATCAATAACAGCTAGTGGCCACCCCTAGGTAATTTGCTTCCTTGCAGGGCATTCTTAAATACAGTCCAACTTGTTTGGTTCGGGCGTTGATCATCCAATGGTGGTGGTTTTTTATAATTTGGTTCACGTTCATTAATATATTCTTTTAGATTATCTGATAAATCTTCGAATTTTTCGACCTTCCAGGACATGGCATGTGCGTAGAGAACCCCCTCACGCCCTTGCATTTGCATCCATGGTAAATAATCAGATATACGGCTCCACCCACCTCCACGAACCTTTGTTGTGTCACTTTCATTTAAAAGGTCTTTTAACGAACCGAACGAAGTAAACATTTCTGCTGCGTGGTATGCTCCACCTACATATTTCTGATAATCCCCTTGAAGTACATTATGATAAAAAAGTGGAATTGTTTGCTGATTATACCAACTATCATCAGTTACAATATCTGGCCATTTAATTGTAGGTTTACCTTCTTTATTTCTAGCAAAAAAGCCTTGACCAAAATTAACTGGATCATTTGCGACATGAATAACTTTGACCTCTCGACCCAACCAAGGGTTCGTCCATTTATCTAGAATTTTGTTTGTTTTAGGGTCTAAGTAAAGCATTATTTCTCTACTAACAGTNCGGAAGCCATCCCCACGTTTTTCATCNTTAACCGTCCCGCATTGTCTAATATTCATTCCTTCAACATTAAATAATTTTTGGTCAGCTACACCGCGTTTGCGGGAGTAAATCTCCCCATGCCATGTATAGATTATNGTTTTCCCATCAATTGTTGAGCATGTATCTTTTCGCATAGCCTGAANTTGACCATCAGGAGTATTTAGGTCAATTTTTGATTTTGTTTGTGCGGGTAGGGACTGTAATGATGTTATAAAAATTAATAATGTAAAAGTTATTTGTAAAAAAAGTTTACTAAACATTTATTGAACCATCCATTTTAAAAAAAGGCCGGCAATACTATTGCCGGCCTAAAATTTATAGTTAACTAGAAACGTCGTGAAACTTTTATTCCTAGTTGTGACCCTTTACGGAAAGATCTGAATACAGCGCGTGGGCCAAGTGCATTTTCATCAATGCCATCATCAGCTCCACCAGACCCTACAATTGTACCCTGTCCTTGTAAAACATCAAACCATCTTGTACCCATTGGTATGCTATCTTCATCGGTTAGGTTTTTACCAAACAACATTACGCTCCAGTCATCAGATCTTACGCCAACTTGAGCCCCCAGAATAGTTGCTTCTCCGGTTTCGTAACCATTGTGGACTTGTACAAACTTAGAATCCTCATAAGTAAGATCAGCATTTAGGAACATTGTTAAGCCATTATCTAATGGAAAATCAGCATTAATGTATGCACTAAACTGATTTTCAGATGTCATAGGCACTTGTTTGCCGGCAATTGAGCAGTCAGCAGCAGCCCCTGTCCACCTTCCATCGGGGTCGTTATCAGGTATTCCATCATTATTTGCATCTACCCGCGGCTTACTCCATGTTGATGTGTCATTTGCATCAAATGGAGCGAGTTGAAAACCACCGGATGTTAAAGTAAATTGAAAGTCATCACACCCATTTACAATCTC
>NYTN01000009.1 GCA_002683515.1 Rhodobiaceae bacterium | reverse complement strand
TGATAGAGACTTATTGAGTGAGGTCAAAGGCATCTCTGAAAATGTCGTCACAGAATTGAAAATAGTTGAGAGCGCTACCAAGAAGTTTGGGCAAAACCGAATTATCAGGCGGCAAGCCCTTAAACCTTGAGATGACCTTGTCACTTATTGCCGAACAGCAATCGCTGAAAAACAAATTGAAGAATTCCGCACCCTATTTCTTGCTCGCCAAAACTAGCTAATCGCCGATGAAGTGTTAAGTACCGAAACGGTTGATTATACCCCGGTTTATCCGCATGAGGTTATGAAACGGGCCTAAGCTCTATCAGCTTCGGAAATGATTATTCTGCATAATCACCCAAGCGGCGACCCGACCCCGTCTAAAGCAGATATCCAGATGACAAAACAACTTGATGAAATCAGTAAAAGTCTCGGCGTAGTTCTTCATGACCATTTGATTATTGCCCGTGGCAGTGAATACAGTTTTAAATCTGAGGGACTTCTGTAGATAAGTTTCCATTTAGGCTGGAGAATCTTCCGGCAATCTGTTAAATCGCTGGTCTGGAGAAGAAATTATGATTCCGCGTTATGCCCGACCAGAAATGGTCACTATTTGGGAACCAGAAACCCGCTTTTCAATCTGGTTAGACATCGAAACACACGCCATGGATGCTATGGCAGATTTGGGCATTGTTCCAGCCGAGGCGGCTAAGGCTGTCAGGGAAAAAGGCGCGTTTGACGTTGATCGTATTGACGAGATTGAACGAGAAGTTAAACATGACGTTATCGCCTTTCTTACCAGCCTTGCAGAACATGTAGGTGAGGAAGCTCGCTTTGTGCATCAGGGCATGACGTCTTCAGATGTGCTGGATACATGCTTTAATGTTCAACTAACCCGCGCTTCGGATATTCTACTAGCTGACCTGGATGCTTTGCTCGCAGCATTAAAAACTAGAGCTATGGAACACAAAATGACGCCTTGTATTGGGCGTAGTCATGCTATCCATGCCGAACCAACAACTTTTGGTCTCAAATTGGCGCAAGCTTATGCTGAATTTGAAAGATGTAAAACACGACTCCTCGCTGCTCGTGAAGAAATCGCAGTTTGTGCGATATCCGGCGCGGTTGGGACTTTCGCCAATATTGACCCGGCTGTCGAAGCTCATGTTGCCAAAGCAATGGGATTATCGATTGAACCGATTTCCACTCAGGTCATTCCGCGCGATAGACATGCCATGTTTTTCGCCACACTCGGTGTTATTGCCTCGACTATGGAACGCCTAGCTGTTGAAATTCGCCATCTCCAAAGAACTGAAGTACTTGAGGCTGAGGAATATTTTTCTCCCGGTCAAAAAGGGTCTTCTGCTATGCCGCATAAGCGTAATCCTGTGCTAACTGAAAATCTGACAGGCCTTGCCCGTCTGGTGCGTGGAATGGCTGTTCCTGCAATGGAAAATGTTGCCCTATGGCACGAACGGGATATTTCACATTCTTCCGTGGAACGCATGATTGGACCGGATGCAACCATTACCTTGGATTTTGCCTTAGCAAGACTAACCGGTGTGGTTGAGAAGCTTGTTATCTATCCCGAACGCATGCAGAAAAACCTCGATTTGCTGGGGGGTCTAGTCCATTCTCAGCGTGTTTTACTGGCGCTGACCCAGGCCGGCACTAGCCGGGAAGATGCCTATCGAATTGTGCAGCAAAACGCTATGCCGGTTTGGCGTGGCGAAGGTCAATTTTTAGACTTGTTGAAGGCAGATAAAGAGGTCACGCTGAGTGATGACGAATTGGAAGCTCTTTTCAACCTCGATTATCACTTCAAGCATGTGGACGATATTTTTGCACGGGTTTTTAACTAATTTTGCACCCGTAGAAGGCTGTTTGGATTGTTCGAATCACTTAGCGGGTTTATTTTTTTCATACGCTGAGTTGGCAATGAATTGGCGATGAATTGGAAATCTGATGTCCCAAAGAAAAAAACTTTATGAAGGCAAGGCCAAGATACTCTATCAAGGCCCTGAGCCGGGAACGATTATCCAGCACTTCAAAGATGATGCCACCGCTTTTAATGCTCAAAAACATGAAGTGATTGAAGGTAAAGGCGTTCTAAATAATCGTATTTCAGAGCATATTTTCATCCAACTCGACAATCTGGGTATTCCTACACACTTTATCAAATCCCTAAACATGCGTGAACAATTGGTTCAAGAAGTTGATGTCATTCCGATTGAGGTTGTGGTGCGAAACTTTGCTGCGGGTTCTCTGGTCAAGCGGCTCGGCCTTGAAGAGGGTACGCATCTACCCCGTACATTAGTGGAATATTATTATAAAGATGACGAACTTGGGGATCCCATGATTTCTGAGGATCATATCACAACCTTTGGCTGGGCAACCCCACAAGAAATTGAAGAAGTTTCAGGTCTTGCCCTTCGCATTAATGATTTTATGTGTGGGATGTTCAGCGCTGTCGGTATACGGCTAGTCGATTTCAAACTCGAATTTGGGCGGGTATGGGAAGAAGAAGCTATGCGTATCGTATTAGCAGACGAAATCAGCCCTGATAATTGCCGCCTTTGGGATACCAAAACAGGCGATAAGCTTGATAAGGACCGTTTCCGTCAAGATCTAGGTGGTCTGCTAAATGCCTATCAGGAAGTTGCAGCGCGCCTTGGTTTAATCACTCGCGAAAGCCAGGGTGGTACATCTGGGCCTGTGCTTATAAAAAATTAATTTTGAAAGTTCATTATGAAGGCGACTGTTAAAATCACTCTGAAATATGGCGTATTGGATCCGCAAGGCAAGGCCATCGAAAAATCCCTAAGACAACTTGGGTTCTCCAGCGTTAACGAAGTTAGACAAGGCAAACTTATAGAGCTGGATATAGACGCTGATACGCCTGAAGCAGCTGAAAAAAAAATCACCGAAATGTGCGAGAAACTCCTCGCGAATACGGTCATTGAAAATTACGACATTCAATTAAATCTGGCGGAATAGTTATGCAAGCGTCAGTCATAGTATTTCCCGGCTCAAACTGCGACCGCGATGTTGCCGTCTGTCTTGAAGCGGTAACCGGCAAAAAACCGAACATGGTCTGGCACGGCAACAGCGATTTGCCTGACAGCGATGTAATAGTTCTCCCGGGTGGATTTTCCTATGGTGATTATCTGCGTTGCGGTTCAATGGCGGCAAACAGCCCGATTATGAAAGAAGTCGTTTTAAAAGCTCAAAAAGGCACGGCAGTGCTGGGTATTTGCAACGGGTTTCAGGTGTTAACCGAATGTGGCTTATTGCCAGGGGTTTTAATACGAAATGCTGACTTGAATTTTGTATGCCGAAACACACGTTTAATCGTCGATAACAACACCACGCCTTTCACAGGACTTTATCAGCAAGGTGAAGAAGTTGTCATTCCTGTGGCACATAATGAAGGCAATTATTTTGCTGATGATGAAACACTGGACGAACTCTCCGGTGAAGGTCGGATTGTTCTGTCATATGCTCCAGATGATAATCCAAATGGTGCCTGCAAAAACATTGCCGGCATATGCGATGCTTCAGGCCGTGTTTTGGGCATGATGCCTCACCCCGAACGCCGTGCCGAAACAGCACTGGGCGGTGAAGACGGCAAACGAATGTTTACAGGTCTTGTGGAGGCACTTTCATGACAGAAGATACGACCCCACCTAGAACCAATCATATTAATGACACAGAAATCACCCCAGAGATTGTTGCGGAGCATGGGCTAATGCCCGATGAATATGAAAATGTTGTCGCGCATATGGGGCGCACACCCAACATGACAGAACTGGGTGTTTTCTCCGTCATGTGGTCGGAACATTGTTCTTATAAATCCTCACGCAAATGGCTTAAAAAACTTCCCGTCTCTGGGCCTCAGGTTATTCAAGGGCCTGGCGAAAATGCCGGCGTAATTGATATTGGCGATGGTGATGCGGCAGTCTTTAAAATGGAAAGTCATAACCACCCTTCTTTTATCGAACCTTATCAAGGGGCAGCAACGGGTGTTGGTGGGATTATGCGAGATGTTTTTACGATGGGCGCGCGTCCGGTAGCTAATATGAATGCCCTGCGCTTTGGTGACCCAAGCCACCCCAAGACCCGGCATTTGGTTGCTGGCGTTGTTCACGGTATTGGGGGGTATGGCAACTGCATCGGCGTCCCGACTGTTGGCGGCGAGGTCAATTTTGATAGCTGTTATAATGGCAATATTCTAGTTAATGCCATGTGTGTTGGTCTCGCCCGCACAGACAAAATTTTCTATGCTGCCGCGACAGGCATTGGTGCGCCAGTAGTTTATGTTGGCTCCAAAACCGGGCGTGATGGTATTCATGGCGCGACTATGGCTTCAGCAGAATTTGATGATACCTCGGAAGAAAAACGCCCGACAGTTCAAGTCGGCGATCCGTTTACTGAAAAATTATTGCTGGAAGCCTGTCAGGAGCTTATGGCATCTGACGCCATTATCGCTATTCAGGATATGGGCGCGGCGGGGTTGACGTCGTCCTCTGTTGAAATGGCTGACAAAGGTGGTGTCGGCATTATTCTCGACCTCGATAAAATTCCGTGCCGTGAGACTCATATGACGGGCTATGAAATGCTTTTGTCTGAAAGTCAGGAACGCATGCTGATGGTACTTAAGCCAGGGAGAGAGTCTGAAGCTGAAGCTATTTTCTTGCGCTGGGGGCTGGATTTTGCCGTGGTTGGCTCACTCACAGATACCGGACGCATGGTGGTTCATCATGAAGGCCGAATGATTGCGGATATGCCGCTTGAACCCCTCGCAGATGGTGCGCCCGAATATGATCGCCCCTATACCCCAACGCCACTCGCTCCTCATGTAGATCCATCTCAGATGGATGACACAAATATTACTGATGCATTGAAAACTTTGATGGGATGCAGTGAAATCGCTTCCCGTCGATGGATTTATGAGCAATATGACAGCATGGTTATGGGCGACACACTCGCAGGGCCCGGCGGAGATGCCGCGCTTGTGCGGGTACATGGAACTAAAAAAGCCTTAGCTATCTCCACCGATGTCACACCGCGCTACTGTTTGGCCCAGCCTGTTGAGGGAGGTAAACAGGCTGTTGCCGAAGCGTATCGTAATATTAGCGCGACAGGCGCAACTCCTTTGGCTATTACCAACTGCTTGAATTTCGGCAACCCGGAACGCCCTGAAATAATGGGTCAATTTGTAGAATGTCTTGAAGGTATGGGCGCGGCTTGTGAAGCGCTCGATTTCCCTGTCGTTTCCGGCAATGTGTCACTCTATAACGAAACCAATGGGCAGGGTATTAACCCTACCCCCGCGATTGGCGGAGTGGGTTTAATTGAAGATTACGAAAAAGCTGTCGGTAATGCCTTCACACAATCTAATCAGTATATTTTTGTCCTCGGTAAAACCGAAGGTCATCTTGGATCTTCGCTTTATCAGCGTTTTATTTTACAAGATGATGCCATCTATGCACCTCCTTCAGTTGACCTTGAGCTGGAGCGCAAACATGGAGAATTTGTCCGCGATTTAATTGATGCCGGTATTGTTAATGCGGTCCACGATATATCAGATGGCGGCCTTCTAGTTGCAGTGGCAGAGATGTGCCTGCCGCATAATGTGGGGTGTCACATTGATGATAACAACACAGCGAAATTCTGGTTTGGCGAGGACCAAGGTCGCTATGTATTGGTTGGCGATGATGCGGATAAAATACTCGCACAAGCTAATGCAAGTGGCCTTACACTTACCTATCTTGGAAAAACTGGCGGTACGGAATTGACAATCGCAGAGCGCGTACACATATCTGTTGAACAGCTAGACGCCGTCCATGAAAACTGGTTGCCAGACTATATGAAAACTGTGTAGTTCTGAGACTATAATGTTTTAAACATGCAGGAGATGATGATGCCGATGACGGCCTCTGACATTGTAGACATGATTAAGGAAGCCATTCCGGATGCGCAGGTGGAAATCACTGATTTGCGCGGCGATGGTGATCATTATTCTGCAGTTGTGACATCTCAAAGTTTCAAAGGTAAAACCCGCGTTCAACAACACCGCATGGTTTATGATGCCTTTCAAGGCGATATGGGTAGCGGCCTACACGCATTGGCGCTTCAGACGGCTTTACCCCCTGCACCATCAGATGATAATTCTTAACTCAGGAAGACGAGACACTCATGTCAGATATTAACGGTATCATTACTTCAGAAATAACAGATAACGAGGTTGTCCTGTTTATGAAGGGGACACCTGTGTTTCCACAATGCGGGTTTTCCAGTCAAGTTGTACAGATTTTATCTTATCTCGGTGTTTCATTTAAAGGTGTGAATGTGTTGGATAATGATGAATTGCGTGAGGGTATCAAAGCCTTCTCGAACTGGCCGACAATTCCTCAACTTTATGTAAAAGGCGAGTTTCTGGGGGGATGTGATATCATCCGTGAAATGTTCGAAGAAGACGAGTTGCGCGAGTTTTTCAAAGAAAACGGCATAAACATGATTAACGTCTGATTTTCCTCTTAGATTAAGTGATTTCAAAAGGCACTCTGTTGCCTTTTTTCTTGCCCCGCCTCGCCGGTTTGTCTATAAGTCCGGCACACCCCGTAAAAACGACCTCGCTTGGTGAAGTTTGTGGTTCGCACCCCTGGAGGGAACCCGGGACAGGGCATCCAGCCCTGCATTTAAAGGAGTTTAAGGATGGCTGAAGTATTTGAAATTAACGCTGAAAAGCGCGAACGTGACGGCAAGGGGCCCGCACGTGCATTGCGTAATATCGGGAAAATTCCCGCCGTCATTTATGGCGATAAAAAAGACCCTGTAAGCATCACCGTTGAGCAACGCGACATCACGAAGCTCTATAGTTCTGGCCGCCTAATGTCTACATTGATCCAGATTGATGTAGACGGTGAAAAGACTCGTGCAATTGCCCGAGACGTTCAGTTGCATCCGGTTAAAGACTTTATCCTCCATGCCGACTTTTTACGGCTTGGTAAAGGTGCAAAAATTGCGGTTGAGATTTCTGTTAACTTCCTCAATGAGGAAACCTGCCCCGGTCTAAAACAAGGTGGTGTTTTGAATGTTGTGCGTTATCAGGTTGAACTGAACTGCCCTGCTTCTGAAATTCCGGAATTTATCGAGCTAGACCTTGCGGAAGCCAATATTGGTGACTCGCTTCATATCTCTGATGTCAAACTTCCCGAAGGTGTGGTGCCAACCATTGCCGACCGTGACTTTACCATTGCGACGATTGCAGCCCCTGCTGAACTGGATGATTCCGACGATGATGTAGGCGAAGGAGAAGAAGGTGAAGATGGTGCTGAAGTTGATAGCAGCGAGGAAGGCGAAGAGTAATCTCTTTGCTTTAAGCACAAATGCTTTTGCTCGTTGGCCTTGGTAATCCGGGTTCAAAATATTCAAGAAACCGACATAATATCGGTTTTATGGCTATTGACCGGATTGCCGAGACACACAACTTCTCTCCTTTTCGGAGCAAATTCCAAGGACAGCTATCTGCTGGGCGTCTAGGCGAAACAAAAACACTTTTGCTCAAACCTGAAACCTTTATGAATGAGAGCGGCAAATCCGTGGCAGAAGCTGTCAGGATGATAAAATTACCGCTATCCAACTTAGTAGTGTTCTACGACGAACTCGATCTCGTACCTGGCAAGTTGCGCATGCGAACAGGCGGTGGCCTTGCAGGTCATAACGGCCTACGATCCCTGAAAGGGCACATTGGATCAGATTTCCGGCGCGCCAGATTAGGTATCGGGCATCCGGGTCATAAAGACCTTGTTCTCTCTCATGTGCTGAAAGATTTTTCAAAAGCAGATATAGACTGGTTACCCGACTTTCTAGATGCACTTGCCGAACATGCGCTTTTATTGGCAGCAAATAACGGGTTAGGCGAAGACGCGAAGTATCAAAACCGTGTTCATTTAACTTTCCACGGGGATGAAAGTGTCTCAAAAGATAATAAGCAAACTGATAAAACTGAAAAGGAAACAGAGTAATGGGATTTCAATGCGGTATTGTCGGCCTGCCCAATGTTGGCAAATCAACCCTGTTTAACGCCCTCACCCGCACTGCGGCTGCACAAGCGGCTAATTTCCCATTCTGCACCATCGAACCCAATGTAGGGGAAGTCTCGGTACCTGACACGCGTTTGGATACCTTGGCAGGCATTGCCGGAAGTAAAGAAATCATTCCTGCCCGTTTAAGCTTTGTAGATATTGCCGGACTTGTGCGTGGTGCTTCCAAAGGAGAGGGCCTCGGCAATCAATTCCTTGGTAATATTCGTGAAGTCGACGCAATTGCTCATGTTCTGCGTTGTTTTGAAGACTCTAACATCACACATATTGAAGGGGCAATTGACCCGCTGGCAGATGCCGAAACCGTTGAAACAGAATTGATGCTGGCGGATTTGGAAAGCCTTGAAAAACGTGAAAGTAATTTAAGAAAAAAAGCGACCACCAAAGACAAGAAATCAATTGAGGAATTGGAACTTGTCGATTTGGCCTTGGCAGAGCTTCGTGAAGGCCGTCCGGCGCGGCTGGTAGATATCCCTAAAGGGCGCGAAAGAGATTTTAAAAACCTCCAGTTGCTTACCTCAAAGCCGATTTTATATGTTTGCAATGTTGAGGAAGGCAGCGCGGCCACAGGTAATTCTTTGTCGGCTAAAGTCGCTGATAGAGCCGCCGCAGAAGGTGCAGAATCAGTTGTGATTTCGGCACGAATAGAAGAAGAACTTGCTCAGTTGGACGAGTCGGAACGGCTTGAATATCTACAAAGCCTCGGATTGGAAGAGCCAGGCCTCAACCGCCTTATTGAGCAAGGTTATCGCTTGCTTGATCTCATCACCTATTTCACCTGTGGCCCAAAGGAAACGCGCGCTTGGACCTTAAGAAGCGGCTCAACCGCCCCTCAGGCTGCAGGGATTATTCATACAGATTTCGAACGCGGCTTTATCCGCGCTGAAACCACGGCCTATGAGGATTATGTGGCTTGCGAAGGGGAAAGCGGCGCACGAGAAACAGGCAAACTTCGACAAGAAGGCAAGGAATACATCGTCAAAGATGGCGATGTGATGCTGTTCAAATTTAACGTGTAAAAGCTTCCGACCCGCTCCTATTGGAGTAACGGAATTAATGCTTGTCAGCCCAAATTCGACGCATGGAGAAGAACAGCAACCCGGCAAACACCGTAAGGTATATTAACACCATAAAACCAGTTTGCTTGCGCTCTTCCAATTCCGGCTCAGCCGCCCAGTTCAGGAATGTCACAACATCATAGGACATTTGCTCAACAGAAGCAGCCGACCCGTCGGTATATTCAACCAAATCCTCAAGCAGAGGTGCTGCCATAGCAATTTTGCCGCCTGCCATATACGGATTGTAATAGAGACCATCACGCATTTTCATACCTAAAGGTGGGTCTTCATAACCAGTCAGCAGGGCATAAATATAATCAGGCCCGCCAGAGCGCGCCTTCGTGATAAGTGACAAATCGGGTGGATAAGCACCACCATTGGCAGCACGTGCGGCCTGAACATTCGGGAACGGGTTTACAAAGCCATCCTTTGGAAGCCCCGGACGGTCAAACATGTCCCCATAATCATCAGGCCCGTCTTCAACAGTGAAATCTGCAGCAATCGCTTTGACTTCCGTCGCGGTAAACTCGGGACCACCTGACTGGGAAAGATTGCGAAAACGCAACTGGTTCATGCTGTGACAGGATGCACATACCTCAGTATAGACCTTGTAACCTCGGCGAAGAGAGTCTCTGTCGTACATGCCGAACAAGCCTTTAAAGCTCCAGTCAATCGCTTCAGGATGTTTGGCATCCCCGGCAGCTTCAGCCACGGTTATTAATAAACCAGCGGTTAGCAGTGCGGAGAAAACGAGGGCAGATAGTCGATTCATGTTCATCTCACTTATTCAGTCAGCCGGTTATTCAGCCGGACTTGCAGCCGTCTCCGGCAGGATTGAGGCAGATATGCTCTCTGGAATTTCCCTAGGTTTTTCAAACAACCCAAGAAGTGGCAGAATAATTAGGAAATGTGCGAAGTAGTAAATCGTACATATACGCGCCAGCGTGATGTAAACACCTTCAGCCGGCATGGCACCCAGATAACCGAGTACAAGACAATTCATAACAAAAATTAGGAAGAATTGCTTGAACAGAGGACGATAACGGGCTGAACGGATTTTAGATGTATCCAGCCATGGCAAAACGAACAAAATAAAGATCGCACCAACCATCGCAATCACGCCACCTAGTTTATCTGGAACAGCACGCAAAATCGCATAAAACGGTAATAAATACCACTCAGGTACAATGTGAGCCGGTGTCACCAACGGATTAGCCGGTATGTAATTATCAGCGTGACCCAGCACATTTGGGGCGAAAAACACAAAATAACTGAACAAAATCATGAACACGACAAGCGCAAACCCGTCTTTCACTGTGTAATAAGGGTGGAATGGTACTGTATCTTGTTCGGACTTCACTGAAATCCCGACAGGATTATTATTGCCGGGAACATGCAATGCCCAAATATGGAGAATAACAACCCCAAAAATTAGGAATGGAATGAGGTAATGCAACGAGAAGAAGCGGTTGAGTGTAGGATTATCAACAGAGAAACCACCCCATAACCATGTTGCAATGCTATCACCGACCAGCGGGATCGCACCAAACAGATTTGTAATAACTGTCGCGCCCCACAGGCTCATCTGACCCCAAGGTAGGACGTAGCCCATAAAAGCTGCAGCCATCATAAGCAGATAAATGATGACACCAAGAATCCATAAGACCTCACGCGGAGCTTTATAAGAGCCGTAATACATGCCGCGGAAAATATGAATATAAACCGCGAGGAAGAACATGGATGCACCATTGGCGTGGATATAACGAATCAACCAGCCATGGTTCACGTTCCGCATGATGTGCTCAACCGAGTTAAACGCATGGTCAACATGGGGCGTGTAGTGCATTGCCAAAATAATGCCTGTGATAATTTGCGTCACAAGGCAAAAGGTCAGAATACCGCCAAATGTCCACCAGTAATTCAGGTTTTTCGGCGTTGGATAGTCAACAAAACTATCATGCGCCAGCCTTAAAAGCGGCAGACGCGTGTCCATCCATTTAGTAAATCCATTATTTGGCTGATAAGTGCTTTCACCACTCATTTGATAATCCTCGATTGTTAGGGCTTTAGCCGATTTTAATTCGACTGTCGCTGACAAATTGATAAGGCGGAATTTCTAGATTCTTAGGCGCAGGCCCTTTGCGGATACGCCCTGATGTGTCGTAATGCGAGCCGTGGCAAGGGCAGAACCAGCCATTAAACTCACCAGCCTGACCAAGTGGCACACAGCCCAAATGGGTGCAAACGCCGACCATTACAAGCCATTCAGGGTTTTCGGCACGGCTTTTATCAGCTTCAGGATCCGGTAAGGCATCAAGACTGACGTTCTTGGCATCGCGAATTTCATCTTGCGTTCGGCGGCGGATAAAGACTGGCTTCCCGCGCCATGTAATGGTTAAACTTTGACCGACTTCAACAGCATCCAAATCAACTTCAATAGACGCCAGAGCACGCATGGACGCATCTGGGTTCATTTGGTCAATCAACGGCCAAGCAATATTAGCTGCCCCAATAGCTGCAAAAGCACCTGTCGTCAGGTGCAGAAATGCCCGGCGATTTGGTTCACCTTGGTGAGATGCTATTTTTGTTTCAGTCATACCGTTTCCGGTCGTATTGGTATCAGACACGCTCGCCTCCAAACGATACTGCAGGCCAATCCTGCACATGGGGAAACTACGCCTATCGCGTGATTGACAAAATGTGTCACCGTGACGCAGATTTACGTTCTGTCTTTTGGTACAAATAAAGTGCTAAGTGGTTGTGAATAATAGCTTATTGGAAACGTCAAAAATGACCGGAAACACCGAAATTAACTGGACTGACCAAAAACAACGCGCCGCTACCTGGTTTCGGGAATTGCGTGACAGATTATGCACCTCCATGGAATCTCTCGAACCCGATGGGACGACTTTTGGGCGAGATGTCTGGCAGCGCGGCGATGGAGTTGAAGACCTTGGCGGGGGTGAGATGTCCATGTTGCACGGCACGGTATTTGAAAAGGCAGGTGTGCATATTTCAACGGTTTTTGGTGAATTCTCCGAACAATTTCGTGGCCAAATAGAGGGCGCTTCCGATGACCCCCGTTTCTGGGCTTCCGGTATTTCCGTTATCGCGCATCCCCGTAATCCTTATGCGCCCACTGCCCATATGAACACCCGCATGGTTGTGACAACCAAAGGCTGGTTTGGCGGCGGCGGAGATTTAACCCCCATGCTTAAAGATCAGCGCCATGCCAATCACCCTGACACAGTTGATTTTCATAAGGCCTATCAATCCGCATGTGATGCACATGACGACGCTTACTATTCGGATTTCAAGGAAAAATGTGATTCTTATTTTTTTCTGCCCCACCGCAACGAAAGCAGAGGAACGGGCGGCATCTTTTACGACCATTTAAATACCGGCGACTGGGATAAAGATTTTGCCTTCACACAAGATGTCGGGCGCGCGTTTTTGAATGTTTACCCTGACATTGTCGCGCGCCGAAAAGACACCCCCTATGACGATGCGGAACGCGAGGCGCAACTTGTGCAACGTGGGCGCTATGTAGAATTTAATCTACTCTATGACCGTGGAACGACTTTCGGGCTCAAAACCGGCGGTAATGTGGACAGCATTCTGTCATCCATGCCACCGGCAGTTCGCTGGCCTTAAAATCAAGAATTTATAAAACCCTTTAGATTTATAAAATTGTGGCCTGAACGACGGCCTTAAGACGTTCAATAATAGAAAAAGTGTCGTCGGTGAAATCACTATCAATCCACCAGCGTTCGACCTCTTCAGAAACACGCCCCATTTCCGGCCCCTCTGGAACACCTGCCGTTTTCATCATGTCACCTGTAAGAGGAAAGTCAGGCTTTTCCCAACTTGTCGCCATAGCAATCAATGCTCGCCACTGAACAGCATTATTGGTTTTTTCATCCATCGCCCACATAAGAAAACACCTATCAACAAAACCCTCTCGGCCTGAAACATAAAGCGCACGCCGCATTTCACGCGCGGAAATATAACATACCGGGTGGCAGGATTTGTCGAGCGCACCTTTGAGACGGTTTGTCTGCTTTTTTGAAAATCGTAATTTTTCCGAGAGCTGTTCAATTACGGCTTTACTATCAGGACACAAGGCCGCCAGCCGGAGTGAAGGATCTGCTTCAAAAAACTGCGTTTCTTGAATATCTATCAGATTAGCAAGACGCATAATCTGAATATCCATTGCAGGCGCGAAAGGGAAAATAAAAGGCAGAAGTTCTGCTTTATGCATAAGTTTGAGCGCCTGTGGCGCGGAAGTTTGAGCAAGAAGTTTGAAAAGTTCCTGCGCAAGTCGTTCTCCTGAAAGCGAAGACAACCCTTCTTTCTGACTCGCCGCGCGGGCACATGCTTCCAAGGACTTTTCATCCGGCGCGTCAGGTTGGAGTTGAGCGGAAAACCTGAAAAAGCGCAAAACGCGCAAATAATCCTCTGCAATGCGTGCATCTGGGTCGCCTATAAATCTGACAATCCCCGCATCAAGGTCAACAAGGCCACTTGTTCCACTTTCTTCCAACGGATCGTAAACCACACCATCACTATCGGCATAAAGCGCATTGACGGTAAAGTCCCGCCGCTCCGCATCGGCTTGCCAATCCTGGCCAAAACTGACTTTAGCATGACGCCCGTCAGTTTCGACATCTTCACGTAATGTCGTTATTTCAAAGTTGCGTTCAGTGGCAACGACTGTCACCGTTCCGTGTTCAATACCCGTCGGGATTACCTTAAAACCGGCAGACGTCAAGTTATCCCTAACCGCGTCAGGCAGATGCCTAGTTGCCATATCAATATCTGTGACAGGCACGCCGCGCAAAGCATCGCGCACACATCCCCCTACCACCCTAACATTGTCATGTCCGAGCATTTGCATAATTTTTTGCGTATCCGGCGCTTGCAACCACGAAGCCCCTGAGAGGTCAGTAGACAGATTTTTGGAAAATTCTGTGACGGGGGGCGTCATAATTAAGGTGTGACCTTTGAAGTTTCTGGCGGCTGCTCATTAAATGTGTCGAGAGCCTCAAAATGTCCTGGCACTAGTTCGCCATTTTCAACATTTGGCGGGACATAAACGCTCCCCGTCGGCGCATCAGAAACAGTCCTGAAAAATAACAACCCTGCAAGCATAAAGGCGAAACCTGCAACTGATGCATAAGCCCATATCTTCATTTCAGCCTGGTCAGGCCGAGTACGCCGAAACCACCACAACCATAATGACAGCATGATAAAAGGAAGACTAAATAGTATCAGGTTGAATAATATAATTCTAATCATCGAAAGCTCTTTCGCTTAAATTCCTAAGTATACCCGCCGTAACGCCCCAAATATGATGTTGCTCGTGAGACATGGAATAATAAGACCGAAGCTGACCATTCCAAACATCCTGTTTGATATTATGGTTCTCCCGGTTCATCAAAAAATTCAAGGGCACCTCAAAAACATCGGCGACTTCTTCTGTATTTATTTTTAATTCAAAGCCGGGACGCACATAACCTACCACAGGAAGCACCAAAAATCCTGAGCCAGTTTCAAATGTCTGGAGATAACCTGCAATATCAATATATCCTGATGTAAGTCCAATCTCCTCTTCCGTTTCGCGCAACACGGCATCNAGCGGCGANGGNTCAGTGTCATCGACCTTTCCCCCNGGGAATGCGACTTGCCCGGAATGTTTTTTCAGATTTTCTGAACGTCTGGTTAAAATAACGCGAGGGGCTTCTTCATATTCAACCACACCGATTAAGACAGTGGCCAAAGGCAAGTAGCGGTTTTTGTGAAGCTCCAGTAAAACTGGATTTAGTTGAAAATCTCCGCCTTGACCACGCTCGCTATACAATACTTGCTCTGAAGGTAACTCAGGTGAAACAGCTTTGNCTATTTTCTGCCTGTACTCAAACTCAACCATAATCAGGTCCTAATTTATCAACCCGTGACATACAAAAAAACGCTCCCTCACTCCAGACGCCAAAATAATCCTCACCATTCACTTGGTTCGTCACGGCAAGATCAACAAGACGATAGAAGACTGGACGGGCAATTTTAGCGCGTAATTTTCCGCGCACATGAACATATGGACTAGGTTCATCATCTTTAAATTCAAAGTAAAGCGGCAAATTTGAGCCGGCGAGGCAAACATCCCCGACATTGGTAGTGAAAGTTATTTTTTGCATTTCACCTTCACCTGACACGTCCATCTGCGTCGCAATAAATGGCGCATCCTCTACAGTAACCAGAATTTTTTCAACGGGTGTGACGAGATAGTAGTTTTCATCCTCATCGCGTCTTAAAATAGTTGAGAATAATCTGACAAGTTTTTCACGCCCAATCGGTGAGTCGCCATAAAACCAAGTCCCATCGCGCACGATACGCATACCAATATCCCCGCAATAGGGAGGATTCCAGTCCTCAACCGGCGGCAGACTGGCTCCTCCTATAGCATTACCCACCTTTTCAGCACCTTTAATCACATTTTGAAGACTATTTTCGGTCATAGGCACCATTATATCAGCAATTTAAAAACTTGTTAGCGCTAAGCCGTTGGACGCTGAGGCGCCTAATGGGCGGCTGCAACCTTGCCGGATAGTTGCGCCGCAATGCCAGGCTTTATTTCATATATAAGCAAGCGACTTTCATCTACGGGACCCGGGAATTTCAAACCTGCTGGGGCGTTTATAAAACCGGACTGATTATAATAAGATAAATCTCCAACCAGCAAAACCAACTCATGGCCAAGCTTCTCGGCTGCGGCAAGTGAGGTCGCCATTAAGCCGCGTCCGACACCCTTACCTTGCCATTCAGGATTTACAATCAGCGGTCCAAGAAGGAGTGCTGGTGTTGAACCGATTTGAATTGGCCAAAAGGCAATCCCGCCAATCATGCCTTCATCCGAAACTGCACAGAAATTTAACTCGGGGATTTGCTGATTGTTTTCACGTAATCTTTCAGCCATGCGCACCAGTCGACCCGGCCCTAAAATTCTGGATGCTAGGGATAATTTATCTTTTTCCAATTCAAATGGAGTTTGTTTAATTTCGAAAGCCATGAACGCGCCTTAAGCACCAAAAAGAAGACCAATATAGATTATATAACCGACGAGGAATAATCCCCCAAAAATTCTAGATATACTCTGCTGATAGCTGAGAAGGAAAACTGTCACACCGGAAACGCCGAGGAGCACCCAGATATCCATATTCAGAAAATCAGGTGCAATAGCTATCGGATGCACCAACCCGGTGACACCTAAAATCAAAAGAATATTATAAATATTGCTGCCAACTATATTCCCCACCGCCAGCGCTGCATGACCTCGCAAGGCGGCAAGAATAGAAATCGCAAGTTCAGGTAATGATGTTCCGATTGCAACGACTGTTAAGCCAATAACCGCTTCAGATACCCCAAACTCCATAGCAAGAATAACGGCCCCTTTGACAAGCAAATCCGCACCCCAGACAACCGCAATGATTCCCAGAACAAGAATAATAAGCGAGACCGGAAAACTCGCCCCCGCCAGTGGGTTTTCACTAACCTCTTGCGTGATATCCTGATCCCCGCGCAGTCGGTAAAGATAAATTGTGTAAAACACAATCACCCCGACCATAACCACTGCAATAGGTCGGGTAATATCTCCGTAGAAAGCAACAAAACAGAAGCCCACTGTCACTAGTAGCATAAAGACACCATCGCGGTACAATTCTTTACCCTGCACAATAATCGGTTGAATCAGTGCCGAAACTCCGAGAACGAGCAACATATTAGAAATATTACTGCCGATTATATTCCCTATGGCAATATCCGGCTGACCTTGAAACGCTGCTTGAATTGAAACCGTTAATTCAGGCGCCGAAGTACCAAAAGCAATAATAGTTAAGCCTATGATGAGTGGCGGAACCTTTAGCCTTTTTGCCAGGGACACTGCACCGGAAACAAGCCCCTCGCCGCCGCCGCCGAGGAGAATAAATCCACCAAGCACCAATAATATCGCTTCAAACATTGCTGACCGCGCCCGCCTTTAAAATCACCTCTTAACGAATTTGCACCCTACATGCTATCGTTTTAAAGACCAATCACAATTGAATGCCAACACGAAACAGCAAAAAATGACGCAGGCGTCACTTTTGACTTGCGCTCGTCAAAGATATGGCGTTATCTTCAAAAAAACTGAGGAGCATGATATGGAAAATCATAATCTCGAAGAAACGGAAATCACGGCAGATCCTGCCTATCAATCCGTAGACCCGTCAGACTTTAACGCGATGATAGAAGTTGATCGGTATAATGACCGAACCACAGCTTTCGACAAAATTATTTCAGCTACGCATAATCATTTTTGGGACCCTATGGACACCAAATATATCGATTTTTCGGTACCTTTCGATGTTGAGAACGCATATATGATGAATCCCGATCAGGACGTTGATCTCAGGGTCATTGGCGACTTACTCAACGAAAAAGATAAAATTAGACTGGTGAATATGAACGTTCACTGGGCGCTTTCTTCTATTCTTCACGGCGAACAGGGTGCATTAAACCTATCCTCTAGCCTATGCCATATCCTGAAAGATCCAGGTGCCCAGGAGTATGCAGCGAATCAAACACGAGAAGAAGCGAGACATGTCGCCGGTTTCTCAAGATATATCCATGCACGCTGGGGGAAGCCAATGTTTGTCGGCCCTGCCCTTGGCAATCTTTTGAACGAATTGGTGAATTCGAAAATTGTTTGGAAAAAACTCGTTGGCATGCAAATGCTTGTTGAAGGCCTAGCTATGGGCGCTTTTGCAACTTTCTATCGTCAGGGTAATGACCCGCTTTTAACAAAGCTCATGCAATTGGTTATGACGGATGAGGCATTCCACCATAAATTCGGCAAAATTTGGGCTGACAGAACCATCCCTAACATTTCAGCTGTAGAAAGAGATAAAATAGAAGATTGGTCGTGGGAAGTTTTCCATGTCCTGCTCTATAATCTCTCCAGCCCAGAGCAAAAAAAGCCCATATATGAATCTTTGGGTCTCGACTGGCAAATGGTTCAGGAAAGATTTATTGATGCCCTGACAAATGATGAAATCAGACGGCGTCTTGAAGATAATGACAATATTTTCCGTGTGCTTGTGAAAACCCTTTTTAATGCAGGTATCATTACTGACCGGACAGCTGCGAAATATGCGCCATTTGTCGATTTTTCAGAACTGGAAGCAGAAGGCACCCAAATGGTCGGTGATGAGATTGCCGAAGAAGGCATCAAATATCTCATGGCTATTAATGGGGATGACGGACCCGTCTTTAACTTTGGGCAAACCGCTGCAGAATAAGGCGGATAGCTGACGAACCTTTTTGACGCAGGTTTTTTATAACTTTTAATGATAAACTTTACGTTTGTCATTTAAGTTCATTGTCTACCATTATTTTGGTCATTTTTTTTAGATGTATAAGGCAAAGTCTAGGAGTTTAACTTATGAGCAACCTTGAAACATTCAGACAAGAAACAAGAGCTTGGCTGGAGGAAAATTGTCCTGCTACCATGCGCACACCTATGCCTGATTTTTCTAGTGGGGGGGATGAACAACCTTGGGGGGGAAGAAACCCATCTTACCCTAATCCTGATACGAAAATCTGGATGGAAAGAATGGCCGTACGTGGATGGACAGCTCCAGAATGGCCTGCTGAATATGGCGGCGGCGGCCTCTCCAAAGAGGAAAATAAAATCCTCCAGCAAGAACTTAAACACATTGGTGCCCGACCGAGTTTGCTTAGTTTCGGCATCTGGATGCTTGGCCCTGCCTTGCTGGAATTTGCAACGGAAGAACAGAAACAAAAATACCTTCCACCTATCGTTCGCGGTGAAATTCGTTGGTGTCAGGGGTATTCCGAGCCGGGTTCAGGTTCAGACCTTGCGGGTCTGCAAACAAAAGCCGAAGATATGGGCGATCACTACCTCGTTAACGGACAGAAAGTTTGGACAAGTTATGCCGATAAAGCCGATTGGATTTTCTGCCTCGTGCGGACGGATACGAGCGTCAAACATGAGGGCATTTCATTTTTGCTTATTGATATGGAAACTGAAGGCGTTGAGCCGAGACCAATTAAACTTATCTCAGGCAGCTCACCCTTCTGCGAGACTTTCCTAACAGATGTAAAGGTTCCAAAAGAAAACCTTGTCGGCGAGTTGAATAAAGGATGGACCATCGCCAAGCGCCTGCTAGAACACGAAAGAGCCATGATTTCAGGCATGAATATGGGTGCTGGGGAAGCCTCACTTGGTGGCATGGAAGAATTAGCAAAAGAAGTGTTTGGTGAATTAGATGGCATGATTGCCCACCCGACCCTTCGCGACACTGTCACTAAACATAAAATGGACGAAGAGGCATTCAACCTAACCCTTCGCCGAACTGGGGAATTGGCCAAAGCGGGTCATGGCATAGGAGCCGAAGCCTCTATCTTTAAATTTTATGGTTCAGAAATGAACAAACGTCGTTTTGAAATTCTGCTTGAACTACTCGGAACAAATGCCCTCACCACAGAAGGTGAAGGACATGACCAAGATGTGATGGATATCTCTCCACAATGGTTGCGTTCAAAGGGTAACTCCATTGAGGGTGGCACAACCGAAGTTCAGCTTAATATTATTGCTAAGCGTGTGCTAGATCTTCCTGAAGGGGGTCAGGCATAATGACGACCGAGAATATCGAAAAACCCAAAACAGACTTCATCCTCAGTGAGGAACAAATAATGCTGCGCGACACAGCAAAGCAGTTTTTTACAGAGCAAGTCCCGATAAGTAATCTTCGCAAACTTCGAGACGAGGAGAGCTCTGACGGAATTGACCGTGAGGTCTGGAAGCAAGCTTCTGAGCTTGGTTTAGCGGGCATTCTTATTCCTGAAGCCTATGGTGGAACAGATTTTGGCGTCACCGGAATGGGTTTGGTTATGGAAGAAGCAGGGCGGACCCTTGCGGCCACCCCGCTGTTTTCCAGTTCGATATTATCATCACTAATTATGCTTGAAGCAGCTTCAGAGAATCAAAAACAGTCTATTCTCCCTGCCATTGCAGCCGGTGAAATGATTGTTGCTTTGGCACTTGAGGAGTCAGGCCATCATAACCCTGAAGCTATTTCATTGAGTGCTGAGAAAAAAGACGGAGGTCTTGTTCTTAACGGTCGCAAAACCTTTGTTCTTGATGGTCACATTGCTGACAAGCTTATTATTGTAGCCAGAAGTAATGGTAAAAAAGGCGATGCAAATGGCCTCTCCCTGTGTCTGGTTGATGCCGACGCAGAGGGCTTGAAAGTTTCACGTTCGAAAATGGTCGACTCTAGGAACAGTGCTGAAGTCACCTGCGAAAACCTTACTGTTTCTGCTGATATGATTCTTGGTACGACAGATGACGGCACCGTACCTCTTGAAAGTGCGCTCGATCAAGCACGGATCTTATTGTCTGCTGAAATATTGGGTGGCGTGAATGAAGTTTTTGA
>NYTN01000008.1 GCA_002683515.1 Rhodobiaceae bacterium | reverse complement strand
TCAAAAATATCGTAAAACGCCTGGCGCTCATAAGGGTGCCCTTTGACCGACAGAAGAATTTTGTGAGTTTCATTTATAGCTTTTGACATTTCAATCCCGCGCTGAAAGTAAATACTCCCATATTTTCTTAACAAAAGCAGGGGGTAAAGATATTTTTCTATACTATGAAATGGAGCGGGCGATGAGATCCGGACTCACGATATCAATCTTGGCAAAGTCATTCCCAGGCGCCCGGCTCACCATCCGCTTAAGCGGAAAGATCTTTAAGCATTAGAAATCCGACAATTACAGACACTGCTTGTCTCCTTTATCCTCCGACTGACTTTGATGGAAAATCACTAATTAAAATAGTTAATTGAAACCCCAAACCCATAATTATCATATGAGAATAACCTATTGATCAGTGGCTCTTGTCCCAATCCGACTTTAGATATTTAACTTATAAAAACTTTAAGAAATACGAAGTAAACTAGTGGAGGGTATTTTTCGAAAATAAAATTTAGTCCCGTGGAAACAGTGAAGTGCGGGGAAAACTGAGAAATAAATAGTCTAAAAGTGATGGTTTCATTCGGGTTTATCCCCTCCTAGGTTTTCAGTATTTATTTGGTTTGTAATCACTGGCAGTAAAATCTCATTATCCCTTAAAAACCACGGAATAAAGGGCGGGTCATAAAAAGCATAGACGGGGAGCCCCGAGACCTCATAACCATTCTCAGTGATAAATGCCTCAAGCTTGACTAAATTTTCTGAAACGTTTTTATCATTTTGTGTTCCTTTAAAATATACACTGCCATACCTCTGAGCCTTAAGCTTTACAACTGCTACCCCTGCCTCACTGGGCTGGGGTATATTTTCTTCGCTCAAACTCCTTGGCAAAAAAAATCTTACAGCCCAATTCTCGGCAATTTCGTCTTCTTCATTAGCTAAAGTTTGCGCCACAGGTGAAGTCATTGAGATTTCCAAGTTAGCTTCGTTGTTTCCACTAATATATCTAAACAATTTACGGAATGCCTCATTAGCCGCACCCCTTCTTGAGGCCACCACTTCAGTTTCAACAACAATAACTTCTGAGTAATCTCTTATGGAAAACTTATCTTGCTCAAGAATAACTTTATAACTTGGCTGTTCGTATTCCGCCCATGCTGGAGACGAGAAAAGCAGTGCGATGGTGAGGAGTAATGGTTTCATTTTTACTTACAAAAAGTTTCGTAATAAACTGAATAGTTAGCAGCTATATCAGTCAGCCATTTAATTTTAGAAGCAGGCTCGTGGCGTTCAGAAGAATTTTCAGGAATGTTTCTGAGTTCATCCCAAAGCTTATCAGCTTCAATCAATAATGCCCCAGCGCCCTGAGCCAGTTCTTTGCAGTCCTGCTTCGTCGGCCCAATATTTTTAGATAACTTATTTGAGGCGCTATTACACGCCACCAACATAAGCGAATAGAGAACCAATGTCGCAATGATTAAAAACCGTCTCATGAACCCTCTCCAATTAATGAAAAATCTACTACATTTTGAAATGCTAGTTTCATCCATTGTATAATGCAACCTCAAGTCAGGAGGCGTTCACGATGCCAGATAAGACGGGCAGATTTATCAAAGGCTATTCAGGGAACCCTGGTGGCAGACCTGAGGAAGAGCACAACATCATTGAGTTAGCAAAAAACTACACGATCGAAGCTATGGGGACCCTAGTAGAGTTGGTTCGTGAAGGAAAAGATGAGCGCGCGAGAGGCGCTGCTGCTCAACCATTGCTAGATAGAGGTTGAGGTAAGCATAAGGTGGATGATCCTAAAGACAAGCCCGACTACCTGACTGCGCTTCTGGAAGAACAGAACTCAATAATAGAGCACCGGTCACAATCTCGTCACATCTCGTCACAAATATAAGGGTATTTTTGACAATCAAAGTGCTCAACTTTCCAGCCACCACTAATATGTGTAATTCTAATTTTGTAACGGATGGTGGGCTATTGAAGAGGTATTTCTATATTATGAAATGGAGCGGGCGATGAGATTCGAACTCACGACATCAACCTTGGCAAGGTTGCGCTCTACCCCTGAGCTACGCCCGCATTGCTGTTTTAGCATAGCGGGTTATGCCCCAAAGCAAAAGCGATTGCAAGCTCTTTAGCTTAGCCTTTAACCCTATCTGAAGATGATTTTGGTTGTAGCTTCATCGCATAAATAAAGAATACAGACATTACGACAGTTATCATAAATCCTTGAAACGCAACATCGTAAGCCCCCGTCCGACTGTGCACCTCGCCGATAAAACTTACAAATATAATCGAAAGACCCTGCATGACCGGCGCCATAAACCCTAAGACAGACCCAATGCTGGCCGGACCAAAAGCGTTTGCCGTTAACGATGACCACACAGGATAAATACCGCCAACGGCCGCCCCAAAAATAGAAACAAAAATCAATAAACTCCAATAGTCAGGTCGCATTAAAAACACAGCCAAGAGAAGAAAGTGGAACAAGGCGACCAAGGCAAACAAATGCCTGACATCAAAATAATCAGCCATAAAACCGATTATAAGCTTTCCGGCGGCCGCAGATATCGTCATGGTAGAAATAATCGTGGTGGCCTGCAAAACTGTAAAACCGCTATCGACTAGAAATGGGAATTTCGAGGTGAGAACAGCCTGATCGCTCGCCAGCAAAAGACCGCACCCCATTGCTACAAGCCAATAATTTCGAGTCGTCACAATCTGCTCTAGGCTCAGGGTTTTATCCCCTGTAGGCGCATCTTGTAGGGGTGTATCAGCTTTACTATCAAGTTCATCAAAATCATTAATATCGGCTTGTGCGGGACGTCCCCTAACAAACAGACCAACGAAGACGAATAAAATTATCGCCACCGACCAGCCGGTGATAAGCATCGCCGTACGCCAGCCATAAGTAGAGATAAGATAGGACACAACCGGCACCATAAATGCGCCACCGACAGATGACGTCACGGACATAATCCCCAATGCCCGCCCCCTGCGTTTTTGAAACCACCGCACTGTAACGGCGTTACCGGCAAGCCCACCACATGAGCAAACGGCAATGCTCAGCATCACAAAAATGCCGACCATCATTACCATCAGGCTTTGGGCCATCGCAACAAGTGTGAAGGCACCGCCAAAACTAAGCGCCCCAAACATAATCACATATTTTGCATCAAATTTATCAAGAAGCCGCCCAACCAATGGCGACCAGAGTGCAAGACCGACCAACATGGAAATATAGGCATTATTGGCTGTCGCTCGCGAGATTCCGAATTCTTCAGTAACGGGGATAACGAAAAGCTGGAAGCTGTAAATCGTTGCACCTACAATCAACATGGCCGACACAAAACAGGTAGATAAAACAATCCAGCCAGTATAAATCGTTCCTAAGCGGGGCGGTGATCCAATCATTTCTTTTCCGTTTAATGATTAAAGGTGAAGAACACACTACTTCAATATGTTTCTCGCGTCCCAGAAAACTTATAATTGACATTAAGAGGTAGACTTTTAAATTGAGATTTGGAGGCGTCAGTGAATAAAGCAAAAAAAATGATAAGGGTTGCAAATGCCCAAGGATTCTGGGGCGACAGTCTCCTCGGGCCCAAAAGGCTTGTTGAAGAAGGGCCGGTTGATTACCTGACCTTCGACTATCTTTCCGAAATCACGATGAGCATCATGCAAAAACAAAAAATGCGCGACCCAGACTCGGGTTACGCACGTGATTTTATTAAAATGCTCAAAATGATTATGCCCCAATGCAGAGACAAGGGCATCAAATTGATTGCCAATGCGGCGGGGGTTAATGCCCCAGGATGTCTCGCCGCCACCAAACAAGCACTTTCAGATATTGGCCTCTCAGGTGTCCGTATCGGCATCGTTGAGGGTGATGATATTCTTGACAGGCTGGACACGCTTACAAATGAAGGCGAGTCGCTGGTTAATATGGATACCGGCGCAACTCTAGCATCCGTGAAAGACGATATCATCAGCGCCAATGTTTATATAGGCGCTGTTTCGATAGTTGAGGCACTTCAACAAGGCGCAGATATTGTTATCACCGGGCGTGCAAGTGACCCCTCACTGGCTGTCGCACCATTGGCCTATGAATTTGGCTGGTCATTCGAAGATTATGACAAAATTGCGGCCGCAACAGTTCTAGGCCATATCATTGAATGTGGCCCCCAATGCACGGGCGGTAACTATACGGATTGGCGAAATGTTAAAGATTTTGCACATATTGGCTTTCCGGTTGTTGAGGCTTACGAGGACGGGTCTTTTGTTGTCACCAAGCATGACGGCACAGGCGGATTGATTAATGTGGAAAGCGTCACCTCACAGTTACTTTACGAACTTGGTGACCCGGCACGATACCTCAGCCCTGATTGTGTTGCAGATTTTACAACAATCCAAATGGAGCAGGATGGCGCGAACCGCGTAAAAATTCATGGCGTCAAAGGGCTTCCAGCGACTGACAGTTTCAAGGTCTCCATGTCCTATGCGAACGGTTATAAAATTCTTGCAACGCTCTGCATTAGTGGCCCCGACGCAATTGAAAAGGCTCAAATTGTTTCTGACATGGTATTTGCCCGAATGAAAATGCTTGGCGCAGATATCCCTGAATATGATCGCTTTTTAGAATTATTCGGTAGTAACGTTCTTTATAAGGGCATTGTGGAAAGCGCCGACCAGCCTCATGAAATTCTGATGCGGCTCGGCGCCAAGGGAATGGATGCCAGCAAGCTTAATGTAATGTCGAGCGAGATTGCTCCGGTTTTGACTTCTGGCCCCCCGGGTATTACCGGATTTGCTGCGGGAAGATCGCGGGCTTCTGAGGTTGTGGGTTATTGGCCGGCGCTTATTGGTAAAGATAAAATCAAAACAACTGTTAAGGTTGAGGAGGTCTAAGGTGGCACCTAAACAGGTAAAACTTATGGACATCGCACTGGCGCGTTCTGGCGACAAGGGCAATGGGAGTAATGTCGGCGTCATCGCCAGATCACCAGAAATTTTCGCTTATCTTGATAAAGTGTTAACCGCCGCAAAAGTCGCTGACCATTTTAGCGAAATCGCACTCGGCGAGGTTACGCGCTTCGATTTGCCAAATTTAAATGCTTTTAATTTTATTCTTGAGGAGTCGCTTGGCGGCGGCGGTACGGAGACACTTATTACCGATGCCCAAGGTAAAGTGCATGGGCTTGCACTTCTACATATGGTGGTACAGATTGATGAAAGCCTTCTTTCGACAATAAAACATGACTGACATCATTAATAATCTTTACCATCGTGCCAAAGAAAATAAGAAGCGCATTTTATTTCCCGAAACATCCGACCCCCGCATTCAAGAAGCTATAAAATTGCTCCGCCAAGGCGGCGAAGTGATACCCATCGCGCTTAACCCGGATGATGGGTTGCCTGATGGCACTGAAGTTTTTCTCGACCATCCCGATAAGGACCTTTGGCTAGGTCGGATTTATAAGCATGTGCAAAGCAAAAGAGGGCTTGAGCGCTCTAAGATCGAGCAATCCCTTTCAAACCCACTTTTGTTGAGCTGTTATTTGTTAGCTACAGGTTATGTAGATGGTGGTGTTGCTGGGTCAATTGCAACAACAGCCAATGTTTTAAAAGCGNGCTTTAAAAGCCTTCGGGTCAAGAACGTTACCAAAACTATCTCCAGCATGTTTTTAATGGCCTTGCCGGATGGAAGAGTTTTAAGTTATGGCGATTGCGCTGTTGTCCCAAATCCAACTGCCGCGCAATTGGCAGACATTGCAATTTTCACGTCTGAAACACATCAACGCCTAACTGGGGATACCCCAATTGTCGCAATGCTTTCCTTTTCCACCAAAGGCTCGGCCAATCATGCAGATGTAGATAAAGTAACCGAGGCCATGGCGCTCGTAACCCAAAAAGCACCTCAGCTCAATATTGATGGTGAATTGCAATACGATGCAGCGATTAACCCAGTGATAGGCACTAAAAAGGCCCCGGACTCTCCAGTGGCGGGCAAAGCAAATGTTTTTATTTTTCCAGACCTCGACGCGGGTAATATAGGCTACAAAATCACACAAGAGCTCGGCGGCGCGCGGGCCATCGGGCCTATTCTTGGCGGGTTTCCCAAGCCATGGATGGATTTATCGCGTGGATGTGGCGTNCAGGATATTATTGATGTTGCCGTTGTCTCCGCGCTTCTTGCCAACACAAGCCCTTAAAGCCAGAAAGTCCAACGGTTCAAGTAAAAAGGAAAATCGTTAAAAGCCCTTGGCAAAAACANCAATAGACCCCACTTTATGTGTACAATGATATGAATTCCCTTTACGGAGGCCAAAACGGGATAAATTATGGACGAAACACCGGAAACTCAACAGAGCCCAACGGGTATGGGTGCCTTAAGCGAACAGTCACCTGAAAGTATTGTCGAAACAACCACACAAACCTTCATGGTCGATGTGATTGAGGCCTCACAGCATATGTTGGTTCTACTTGATTTTTGGGCGCCATGGTGTGGGCCTTGTAAGCAACTGACACCGCTTCTTGAAAAATTTGCTGTGCAAAGTAATGGCACTGTCCGACTGGCAAAAATGAACATTGATGAGCACCCTCAGGTCGCCCAGCAATTGCAGGTTCAATCCATTCCGGCGGTTTTTGCTTTTAAGAATGGCCAACCTGTTGACGGTTTTTCAGGCGCCCTGCCTGAGAGCCAACTCAAAGCCTTTATCGAAAAAAATCTTGGTGAAGGTCTCGCGCCAGACCCAATCGAGGAGATGCTCGCAGCCGGTAAAGCTGCTTTGGAGCAGGGTGATTTTACAAACGCCATGCAAATTTTCGGTTCTATTGCTCAGCAAGACAATACCAACACAGCCGCGATTGGTGGGCTAGCGCAGTGTTATTTAGCAATGGGCAATGCCGAGGCGGCGGAGCAATCTCTTGTTATGATTGAGGATCCAAAGACCCCCGACCCGCTTTACACTGCGGCAATTGCAGGCCTTGAATTGGCTAAAAAGTCAGCTTCGCTTGGCGATACCGACGATCAAAAAGAGGGCGCGATTGACACCCTTCTAGCTAAAATTACCAACAGCGCAGACGATCACCAGTCGCGCTATGATTTGGCCCTAGCCTATCATGCCGCCGGGCAAAAGGAAAATGCAATAGATGCTTTGCTGGATATTATTCAGCGCAACCGCCAATGGCAGGATGATGCCGCCCGCAAACAATTGCTCGAGCTTTTTGAAGCTTATGGGCCTACAGATGAGGTAACGGTTGAGGGGCGACGCAAGTTATCATCCCTGCTGTTCAGTTAATATGCTTATTGATTATAAACTTCCGGCAGATTTGCCACCTGTGATTCCGGTATTTCCGTTATCAGGAGCGCTATTATTGCCACGCGTTTTATTGCCGCTCAATATTTTTGAGCCGCGCTATCTCTCAATGGCCAATGACTCGATGAGTAGTTCTCGCATTATTGGGATTATACAACCNCGCAACAGTAGCCAGTCAGGGCCTTACGGCCTCTATGATGCGGGGTGTGTCGGGAGAGTCACGNCATATAATGAAACTGAGGATGGCCGGATACTCGTCACCTTAACCGGGCTTTGCAGATTTCAGGTACAAGAAGAATTAGACGTCACGACCCCCTATCGTCAGGTTAAGGCTGACTACGAGCCTTTTTCACACGATCTAGTTAAAGATTANGGTGTGGATGATGTTGACCGAAAAGGTCTGCTTGAAGTGCTTAAAGATTATCTGGACGCCAATCAACTTCAGGGTGATTGNCCGTCTATCGAAGGCTCACCCACCGAGGAATTAGTGAATTCCTTAAGTGTTGTAAGCCCCTATGGCCCGCCTGAAAAACAAGCTCTCTTAGAGGCAGACACGCTTGCGAGCAGGGCTGATATGCTTATTGCCATGACCGAGGTAGCCCTTGCGCAAGGCAATAATGAGGATACGCCACTTCAATAAGGCTCAATAGATGACNAAAGAAAATAGCGAAAAAATTGACATCGCCAGTCCTGACCCTGTCCTATTGGAAATTCTTGTATGCCCCGTATCGCGCCGCCCCTTAAGCTATGACAGCGATAAAGAAGAGTTGATTAGTAAAGAAGCCGGGTTAGCCTATCCTGTACGGCAGGGTATTCCAGTAATGCTGGAGAGCGAAGCTCGAAAAATTTCAAAAGATTAAGTTATAAAAATACGATTATCCATTAAATTTATGGCCTCTTAATAGGCGCGGTGGTGCAGTCGTGCCCCTGTCAGCATATTTTTGCCCCGCAAGTTTGGCTTGNCTGNGAAGGGCGTTATTAACAAGGGCAAGACCCGCATGNCGTAACCAAGATAAAGGCANAAAAGAAGTCNCNAACATTGTNTTTAAGCTNTCCGTCAAACCTGCCATCGCAAAAGCNTCAGCCCGGCGACTAAGTTGATACCCGTCTGTGACGCTCATATCGCAGGCTTTCAGACCAACCATTTTGGCTTCAAAAACGTTATCTGCAAGCGTGGCNGCATCCCTAAGCGTAAGATTATAACCTTGTCCGGCAAGCGGGTGGATGACATGCGCGGCATCCCCAAGGAGAACTGCATGCGGTGCGACATAATTTTCAGCCAATATCAAGGCCAGCGGAAAACAATGCGGCGTATCTGAAATTTCAATATCTCCCAAAGCGCCATCCAGTTGTTCTGACAAGGCCCAAGAAAATCTATCCGGCGATAGGGCCGAAAGTCTCTCGGCTCTTTTTGTTTTTTCAACCCAAACAAGACTACTGACATGGTCACCAATTAGATTCTTACCAAGCGGTAAGCAGGCCAAAGGGCCATCCGCTTTAAAAATCTGGCGCGCAATATTTTCATGCGGCAAGCTATGGGAAAAATCTGCCACCAATGCGGCGCGGTGATAATCACGCCGTATAACGCGTGTACCGAGAAAATCCCTGACAAGTGATTGACGGCCATCGCACGCAACGACGAGGTCGCATATCATCTGATGATTATTAACAGTTAATTGCATCCCGTTTGGCGTCTGCTCCATGTCGGTAACGGTCTGGCCCTGGCGAATTGAAATGTTAGGTATGCTCCTGCTTACTTTTGCAAAAGCGGCATGCAAGTCGTGATTACGAACCATGTAGGCCAATGCGCCATCATTCGTACCCTCAAAATTTAACAGGCCCCCTGGCCATTTAGGCACAGAGACATCTTCTGTAATTTTCATCGCGGAAATGGGCGTAGGGATTTCTTGACAGGCCGACAGCACATCAAGACAGCTCAGCATTTTAAAAGAGGAGGGTGATAACGCTGTTGTTCGAGGATCAGAGTGAGAGGTATTGCCAGCGCTATCCGTCCCACGGTCAAGCATAATAATGTCTGCTCCCGTTCCCGACAATGCTAACGCCGCCGCATAACCGGCAAGGCCGGCGCCGACAATTACAATTTCACACGTTTCAGGTGACAGAGAACTCATTTGCATAAAGTGACCGACATGAGGGCTAAAGTCCAGNACAACAGATGCGACATGTGACGCNTATAAAGTGACTATTAAATAGGCGCCTGCACNCGAATAATCTGTAANTGATTAAATTTTATGCAAATAGGAATNNTCATNNAATTTGGGCATAATTATATCAATAATATCAGTGGGTTA
>NYTN01000007.1 GCA_002683515.1 Rhodobiaceae bacterium | reverse complement strand
AAAAATCAGAAATGGCACCCTGCCATCCACGCCCCGTTCCTGCCTCTCAAAACTCGTGCGCAAAAGTTTTCAACTCGTTGACGGATTGAAAAAATATTTTTGCAGAATTTTCTGTGGTCTGTCTTGAGGCTGTGGTTGTGCCGGTTGGCTGCGTGGAAAAATCAGAAATGGAGAGCTGGTCCTCCGCCTTCCCCTTCCAAGCCCCAAAGATAGGCGGGGGGCCGCCCGCAAGGGCGGCTTTCGTTGCGCCGCTCATTCAGGAAAAAATCAGAAATCGACATCCGATGTCCCGCCCGCCTCCGACTCAGCAGAGCCTAACTCTTTTTTTGTTACTCATGGGATAAACACAACCACCACATACTTCCGATGTCTGAAACCAATATCGTAATCAGACCGTTCGACGGGCTCGCTTGCCGGATAGCCGCGGGCACTCTCGCCGTGTCCACCATCATCACGCTTACCTTCACGGTAGTAAATCTTGCAACCATCACCACTGCATTGTCGCTGGCGTACCCACCCGGCCCACCTGGCCCACCCGGCCCATCCATGGACTTGAACTATAGATATCCGTCTTACTATGACAATGGTAACAGTGTGCCTGGATTGGGCTCAGGCTACTTCATCAACGCATCTGCAGCGTTATCACAGGAATGGAAAGCGCCAGATGACAGAACGCACCCGGTGTTTTTAAACGGTATGATGTTACGGTGCACTGCGAAGCCAAGGGTGATGGCAGAATACAAGGCAAAAGAAACTGGCATGCCAGAGTGGGAAAAGATTCTGTTTGGTGTTGCCGAGGGGATCGCCATTACGGTTCTTGCGGCGGGAGCTTTGACTGTAGCGGCAGGATTTTTGGCTGGAGGAGCCGCTGCCGGTGCTGCAGCCTCTGGAGAGGCAGCACTTGCAGCTGGAGGGGCTGTTGCTGCTGCTTCAGAAGCAGTTGTCACTCCAACTGTTACAGTGACGGCGGAATCCTTGGCCAACGCGATTGCTGCTTGGCGGATCGCAAACCCAGAGGCAGTAGCTGAAGCTGAAGCGATCATGGGTCAAACGGCCATGGATGAGGATACAGTAGCTACCTCATCAACATTTGCTACAACAGCTGAGGTTCTCGGAGTGTCTCGTCGAGCGATCAACGCCGGTGTTGTGACAGGAACATCAAACATTCGCCCCTGGAATATAATGGAGATGATAATGTCTACCGTCGGACACCCCCTACCCTCCGTTCGCAGACGCAATCTTCTGAACAGCACTGTAGCAGCATTGTCCTTGTACGACAGATCGTGGATAGTAGGTGAATCTGGCGCGAATGGTCTTTCGGTAGCTCAATCGCAAGACTATGTTGCACATCCCATGCCTATGTCAGCTATGATGTTGCCTGGCCATATTATAAACTATGACATGAAGCACATGCCAGGTAATAGTGATGAGGGCAAGCAAGTGTACGGAACGTGTCATGAACTTAGCAATGACAAATGTTTAGGGGATGGGAACTGTGCACATGTACAGTTTATACCGCTTGGGGGCGACTGCTACGGGAATGACATACAGGGGGGGACACAGGAAGATGTGACCTTTCATGAGTGTACCCATTCTGCAGTAAAGGTATGGCAAACGAAAGGAATCTCATTTAAGATAAAAAATATTTCCGGCAGAGTTGCTACGAAACTGGATCCCAATTGGAATATCCAGGTACCAATTGGTACCTGCATACTGAAAAGCGTTAGCAAATGTAATAAATGTACTCACCCTAATTATCAGAAGAACTGCCTATCACCATACAACAGTCCCACCCAACCATGGATGTTCTTTGCAATGTCGATTTCATTGGCATTCACGCGTACAAAGTTCAAAGTGAAGGGTCATCCTGATGAAAAGATAGGAACGACGTACGGTTCGCTTGCCTTGGTGCAAAGTTCATGTCAGGGCCATATGGTATGCAACACCATCGAGGAAAACTTGAACGAGCTGTACGACGGTGGTAGTTCTTCAGCGAAGATCATCACTAACCCTGGCAACAACACTCAAGATCGGCTTCAAAAAGAATTTGAGGGCGCCTCTGGAGCAACAAAACAGGCTGACACAACGTGTAAAAAGATAACGAACATTTGCAAAAGGGGTTCCGGTGCAGTTGCAGACTACAGCGGTGGGGTTTGCAAGCCAGCAGAGCTTATCGCATTAGGTACGTCTTGCGATGACTATTGTCACAATCATTACGGCGCCTACAGATCAGTGGGTTATTGTCCGGTGGAATCCGATTCGGCGAGGTGTGTGTGTCAGACTAGACCAACCTGCGAAGAACAAATCCAACATGTGAGGAGCAAGAATCCATCGTATACACTTGAACTGGCTGAGAATGTAACGGCACATAAGTACGCGCAACAGTGCTCAAGCTGTTCATACAAGAAGTATACGCTTTACACTTCCTTCATAAGTGGAAACAGCACGAGCTTGGCAGTGTACAACATGGCGTGATGGCCACGAAAGCTGGGCTGGGCCCCCTGGTCGCCTTCTTGGTTGACTACGTGGAGTAATCAACACCCGCCAGGAGGACAATATTTAGCAGATAAGGCTTGTCCCACAAATTGACCAGTTGGGTCTAGGTCAAAGTTGAATCCACCTGTACCAAATCCAAACGATTCTGTGTTATTAAAGTGGGCCGACATTGGATCTGGCCATGCGTCCGCATCCCATGTTGCTTTAAAGCAGACGAACTTTGTATATATAAACGCTATATTGCCCATGCCACAGACAAATCCCTGATTTGCTGCTGATGACCAACGTAGAAGGTCTTCTCTCTTTTCATACGACCAAAAGTCACCTTGACCAAATTGTGCTAAACTGACACTTAAACCTTGGAGTTCTACAATGTCGCCATTTACTCCCCGTCGGTTGCTCTTGCATTCGACACCCGTCCATACAACACCAACGCCAACACATAAGAAATCTGAAATTCTGAATCTCACAAAATTTGCAGTTGCTGGTCCGCAAAAGCAATTCCCAAAATCCGACTTGTCACTCTTTTGACAGTAGGCTTGATCGCTTCCATGATGGTTGAGCGACTGGCATACGTGTTGGCATGGAGTCCCAAAGTTAGATCCTCCGTCGTAACCAAGCGGTGCATAGCAGCAGCTATCTGTCGTAGAGTCACACTCTGGGCCGTATTCTGTATTCAGGTCCCAAGAATATGGTGTCTGCAAACTTGGGTTGTCGCACAACTTATGCGATGCAAGCCAAGTCGAGTTTTTATACTTGTCACAAGGAGCTTGTGTTGAGGCGTACGACAGAAGTTGTTTGTGTAAAGAGTACAGAGGAGACTCTTTTGATATACTCATAATTTGATGAGATGTGACGTTAGTAATAAAAGCTATACATGCAATCATTATGGCAGCAGAAGCAGAGGAAATTATAATATTCATATTGTTTGGTGTTTGTTTGTGTCTTAAAACACAAAAAAATTTCAACTCATAATTTTTGCATATTTTGTTTATGCTGTGACTGAAAACATCGGGGAGGCCGCCCACAATGGCGGCTTTTCTTTGCGCCGCTCATTCGCGCGTCTCTTCCGTCCTCCAGACACAATGGCTTCCATTTCGCCATCCGATGTCCTGTCCGCCTCTCCCCTCCGACTCGGCAGAGCCGCCTCCTGTCCTGGACCTGCAGCCCCTGGTCGCCTTCTTGGTTAGATGGAAACCTAGGCACGAATGATTGGTTGACTGTGTGGAGAATAGTGGCGGTGGATTGGGGCGTTTGATGTGACTGTTTACGTTCGTCCGCAATTTAGACCTCCTGCGAGGTTGGCATTCCATACAGCTAATGTAGTTTCGCATGTAATGCCGTCATTGTTGTTACAGCCTCCCATGTAGTTGGGGCGGTTAGCGCCGCTGCAAAAGCTATCTCCTGGAGGAACGCATATGTACGGGTTATCAGCTGCAGGGCACTCGCATGATGTTCCGGGACGCAGTTTTGTGTTTGGTCCGCACCATTGCTTGTTGTCGCATCCAGTTGTTGCCTTGTTACCGGCAAAATTGCAGCCATTCTCACATACGCTAAGCCCCGTTCCACCAATACCGTGGTCGAATGCGCATATAGGATATGAGCCTGTATTCATTGCAATTGTGTCTGGACCTTCCCAAACGTCCAATATTTTTCCATCGAGTATTCCCTCCGCTCCTACCAACATTACACATCCAGCTTCAAGGAGACCAGTTCCCGGGCCCAATCCAATGCAAACGGCGCCAGTTATCAGAGCCTCGGCGCCCGCGACAACTCCTGAAAATACAGCAAGCAAGGCTTGTTGTTTCACACACTTCCACCCACCTTTCAAGAATGATGCTTTGTAAAAAGCAGGGCATGTACACCAATCCCCAACCTCGGTCATCGCGGAATTGCCACAAAACCATTCTCCAGGTTTTCCAAGCTCTAGCTCTGTGCTGCTACTTAGGCTGATGGAAACCGTGGAGGATGGTGGTGGCAATGTCACTTTCACTTGTGGAGTTACTGCAGCTGGCAAATCTTTAACGGCTTGTTGGTGATAATGAATGGAAAACGAGAGAATAACAATTGTAGCTATGGATGATGCTAAGGTGGTAATAGACATGATTTTTGATAATAGTAATTAGATAATAATTGGAGGGCGGATGACCAGCTTGCGAAGCACCACTGTGCAATAATTTACGTACAATCATAAGGATGGCCAGCAAGGACGCGGATTGCAAAGTAGCGTGTCCTTCTCCGCCACCAACTGAGTCAGAGTTGGCCACCCTTGATGGAGCCGCCGCAAGGCGGCTCTAGGTGCGTTTCCGGTAGAAAGGACATAAGAGATTGGCAGCGCAAAGTGTGCAGAGCGAGACAGAGCAGTGATTCTTCACTTCTTCGTGCTGCGCTTCTTATTCTTCTTGGTGTGCTTTTGGGTCTCGTAGTGATTCTCGTTGCGGCCCGACTCCTCGGCGGACAGTGGCTCCAGCGTGTCAAAGCTGTACCAAGTGTCTCTGTTTTGCACACATCTTTGATGCAAAGTTTCCTTGAATAGCTTGTACAAATTGATGGCATACAGCTTGAACATCAACTTGCGGCCTCCAATGTGGAGCCTCTCGCCATGCCCGCACAAGAACCACCCCGATTTCACCTTGTATTTGATGCTCCAACTCATGAGAGCCCTTTTGCGGACAAGGGGCTGCGTGCGCTGTGGCCTTTTGGTGCCAGCGCCAAGGCTGGGGGTGTACCGGGGAGAGCCATCCGCAAGGCTTCTTTGTGCCGCTCATTCGCGGGTGGCCTCCGTCCTGGAAGAAAAAATCAGAAATCGACATCCGATGTCCCGCCCGCCTCTCCCCTCCGACTCGGCAGATCTGCCTCCGCCTCTGGTGGTCGCCTTCTTGGTTGACTACGTGGAGGAGAATGGCGGGGACGGTGCTGCTGAACTGTGCAAAAAATCAGAAATGGAACCTTGCCATCCACGCCCCGTTCCTGCCTCTCAAAAATCGTGCACAAAAGTTTTCAACTCGTTGACGGATTGAAAAATATTTCTCGCAGAATTCTCTGCGCCAGTGTTTGGTCTTGGTGGTTGTGCTTGCTGTGGTTGGCTGCGTGGAAAAATCAGAAATGGAGAGCTGGTCCTCCGCCTTCCCCTTCCAAGCCCCAAAGATAG
>NYTN01000006.1 GCA_002683515.1 Rhodobiaceae bacterium | reverse complement strand
AGCCCAAAGATGGATTCAAGATGAAAACCATAATCAAATAATACCATAATAGAGGGTTTTTAATTCTAAATTTTTTGCGTATACTATCTGGGCTAACTTGTTAGCTATGGTAATAAACGGATCGTGGAATAAGCGTAGCGGACCCGGGGGCAGTACCCGGCGCCTCCACCATTCCATTTCCGGTAAACCTACTGGCTTTTGGGGGCGAACCAGGATCGACGAGGGCGTAAAGGTTGTTTCCGTCGCTCGGTATTGTACCACCGTTATCGGGCTGTTTTTTAGTTGCAAATGACAACTATGCGGAAGTTGCTGTCGCTGCTTAAGTAGCGCCAACACTTCAATTCAAGTCCTTATCCGTCGCAGGATAAGGCGGGGTTCGGCGGGCACCTGGCAACAGAAGCCCTCCACTTCAGGTACGGGTCTGTCAATCAATCGCATCGGATAAGTCTTAAAAATATGAATGAAATCAATTACGAAGAATTGACCCACAAAGCTATGTTGAACCTTATCAGCGACATCTTATCTTCTGTTTCTGAAGAGGGATTGCCTGGTGAACATCACTTTTATATATCTTTTAAGACCCAAGCCCCAAAGGTCTCTATATCTGAAAGCTTGATGGCGCGATATCCCGAAGAAATGACAATTGTGCTGCAAAACCAGTATGAAAATCTTATCGTCACACCTGATGGGTTTTCTGTTCGGTTAAGTTTCAATCATACGCCGCATGATCTCTATATTCCATTTGCAGCGCTCACAAAATTCTATGACCCTTCAGTATCCTTTGGACTGGTGCTGGATGATATGACTATCAGTGCAACTCCTTCCCCGGCATCAGTCAATCTTTCGGAAGGTCATTTTGAGGATAGTGAAGAACATAAAGAAAATGAAAATCAAGAATCGGAAAATAGTCCAACCGGCGAAGTCGTAAGTCTTGAAAACTTCAGAGATAAAAAAGACTGAGTAACTTGGCGAAAAAACCAATAAATGCTAAATCTTCAAACACATTTTTTTACTTACATTTCATAATGTTTTTTTCGTTTAAAAGAGGACAACAATGACCCAATCCCGAACCGAAACCGACAGTTTTGGCCCTTTGGAAGTGCCAGCAGATAAATATTGGGGCGCACAAACACAACGCTCGCTCGGTAATTTTAAGATTGGTAGAGAGACTATGCCAGAGCCAATGATAAGAGCTCTAGGAATCGTCAAAATGGCAGCAGCAAAAGCCAATATGTCCCTCGATAACCTTGAAAGTGACATAGGGCAGGCCGTAGTCTCAGCTGCAACGGAAGTTGCTGAAGGGAAATTAAATGACCACTTCCCTCTCGTGGTTTGGCAAACTGGGTCTGGCACACAATCAAATATGAATGCCAATGAAGTTGTTTCCAATCGTGCAATCGAAATTCTTGGTGGTGAGATGGGTTCCAAATCTCCCGTGCATCCAAATGATCACTGCAACAGAAGTCAGTCTTCGAATGACACCTTCCCTACTGCCATGCATATTGCGGCAGCCGAAGAAGGAAACAATCGCCTTTTACCAGCGCTGAAACATCTGTATGCCGCACTAACCGCAAAGTCGGAAACCTGGAAAGATATTGTGAAAATCGGGCGTACGCATTTACAAGACGCCACCCCCCTGACCCTTGGACAAGAATTCTCAGGCTATGCCACTCAACTTAAGTATTCAATTGAACGTGTCGAAACATCTATGCCGCGCCTATTGGCATTGGCACAGGGCGGCACGGCAGTCGGTACGGGACTGAACGCCAAACTCGGATTTGCAGAAAAATTTGCATCAGAGGTTGCTGATTTCACTGGTCTTGGTTTTGCGACTGCAGATAATAAATTCGAAGCTCTAGCAGCCCATGATGCTTTTGTTGAAATGTCCGGAATGTTGAACACAATTGCCGCTTCCTTGAATAAAATTGCCAATGATATTCGGTTGCTCGGTTCAGGTCCNCGTTCGGGNCTTGGAGAGTTAAGCTTACCGGAAAATGAACCAGGTTCATCCATCATGCCTGGTAAGGTCAATCCCACGCAATGCGAAGCACTCACTATGGTATGCGCACAAGTCATGGGTAATCACACCGCCATCACGATTGCCGGCGCCCAAGGGCATTTGGAGCTTAATGTCTTTAAACCCATTATGGCTTATAATTTATTACAATCAATGCGTCTCATAGGTGATGCTGCTGTTAGCTTTACGGATAATTGTGTTGTCGGCATTGAGGCCAATGAAACCAATATCGAACAGTTGATGCAGCGCTCACTTATGCTGGTTACAGCTCTGGCACCAAAAATCGGTTATGACAATGCCACGACTGTCGCCAAAACTGCCCATAAGAACGGTACAACACTTCGTGAAGAAGCGGTGGGCCTTGGTTTTGTAACAGAAGCCGAATTTGATGAGATTGTTCGCCCCGAAGACATGATTGCACCAAAATAGGCTGTTTGTGGGTGGAGGCCTGTCATGGATAAACCCCGAAAACGTTCCATTACCATTGCAGGACATGCAACCAGCATCTCACTTGAGGCGCCTTTTTGGAATGCCTTAAAGGAAATTGCTAATCACCAAAAAATGTCGCCGCAAGATTTAATCGCAGAAATAGATAACGCCAAACGTATGGCCTCACTTTCATCGGCTATTCGTGTGTATATTTTGTCATGGTATCAAGATAATACGAAGGATACTTAAAAGCTGGGTGAAAAGCCCTATGTTCGTGTTATATTCTTTTAAAGAATCACGGAAATATCATGGTTTCAGACCCTTTCGATTTAGGCGCGGATGATGTGAATGAGAACACAGCATCTCATGCCCCAGAGCCTCCACTGCCCAGTCCGTCAGATGCAATGACTGGAGACGCTGCTAGAGACAGAGAAGCCTTAAGCTTGTCGCAACGCGCAGCTGCCCGTATGCCTTTAGATGCTAGAAATGACATTAATGGTGAACTCGCTAGAAGTATGGAAGATATGAACCCCGAACAACGGGAAGCAGTTCTTGCACCAGACGGACCATTGCTTGTACTTGCTGGCGCAGGTACAGGGAAAACTCGCGTTCTAACGACCCGTATTGCACATAAAATTTCAACTAAGCAGGCATGGCCAAGCCAATTTCTCGCTGTAACCTTTACCAATAAAGCGGCACGAGAAATGAAAGACAGAATTAGTGGTCTTGTTGGTGAACAAGTTGAAGGCATGCAGTGGCTCGGCACATTCCATTCTATTTCTGCAAAAATACTTCGGCGTCACGCCGAGCTTGTGGGGCTTAGGCCGGATTTCACTATTCTAGATACTGATGACCAGATACGACTACTAAGACAACTTATTAAGGCTGAAAATATTGATGATAAACGCTGGCCTGCCAGACAATTGGCATTTCTCGTTGACCGATGGAAAAACCGGGGGTGGCAACCACATCAAGTTCCCGCTGGGGAAGCTGGAAGTTTTGCCGATGGCGCTGCCGGTAAGCTTTACGAAAGCTATCAAAACCGTCTGAAAATTCTCAATGCGGTGGATTTTGGTGATTTACTGCTCGAATGTCTGCGCTTGTTTCAGGAAAATAACGAAATCCTCCAAGAATATCAGGATCGCTTCCGTCATATGCTTGTTGATGAGTATCAGGATACCAATGCCGTACAGTATTTGTGGCTTCGCCTCTTGGCTCAAAAGCATCATAACATTTGTTGCGTCGGAGATGATGACCAGTCTATCTATGGTTGGCGGGGCGCTGAAGTCGATAATATTTTAAGATTTGAAAAAGACTTTCCCGGCGCCGGTATTATTCGACTGGAACGTAATTATCGCTCTACACCCCATATTCTTGGAGCGGCCTCAGGTCTCATAGAAGCAAATAAAAATAGACTTGGTAAAACCTTGTGGACCCAGGAAAATGCCGGAGACAAAGTTAGACTTCGCGGGAGTTGGGACGGTGAAGAAGAAGCGCGTGTCACAGCAGATGACATCGAGGCACTTCAAAGAAAAGGTCATAATCTAAATGAAGTTGCAATCCTAGTGCGCGCTTCATTCCAAATGCGAGAATTTGAAGACCGTTTCATGCAACTAGGTCTGCCTTACCGAGTAATTGGTGGACCACGCTTCTATGAACGTGCCGAAATCAGAGATGCTAATGCTTATTTGAGACTAATTGCCCAACCTGATGACGATTTGGCATTCGAGAGAATATGCAACAAACCTCGCCGTGGGCTAGGCGATGTCGCGTTACAAAATATTCATAGCACGGCGCGCCAAAATTCAATTTCTCTGATGCGTGCCGCTAGAATTTTAATCGACTCAGATGAGTTAAAACCCGCAGCCCGAAGATCTCTATCAGGATTTGTTGCCTCTATTGACCGCTGGCGTAATCAAAAAGATAGCGTGTCGCACAATGAGTTGGCACAAATTGTTCTCGATGAAAGCGGTTATACGCAAATGTGGATGGATGATAAATCTCCTGAAGCCCCAGGTAAATTAGACAATCTAAAAGAACTTATTAGGTTTATGGATGATTTCGGATCGCTCAATGCTTATCTGGAGCATATCTCTCTCATTATGGATGCAGAAACAAACGACAGTGAAGAAAAAGTATCTTTGATGACGCTCCATGCTGCTAAAGGTCTGGAGTTTCTTACTGTATTCCTGCCCGGATGGGAGGAAGGATTATTCCCTCACCAAAGAAGTCTTGATGAAACAGGTGATAGAGGCCTCGAAGAAGAAAGACGCCTTGCCTATGTTGGCATTACACGCGCTAAAGAAAATATAACGATTTCTTTCGCCGGTAACAGGCGCATTCACGGACAATGGCAAGCAGCAATTCCATCAAGGTTTATTGATGAGTTACCCGAGGAGCATGTTGAACCCTTAGATGCAGATATTGGCTATAATCAAAACCAGAATTTTCAAGACACTTCCCAGAGCCAATTTGTAGAGCATTCAAGTAGCGACACTTATTCGAGCCCAGGCTGGCAGCGAATGCAAAGAAATCGCGCTGCCCGTGAACAAAACAAAACTATTAACGTTAAAGTCCAAAACACATCATCGACACATAGTTCTTTCAAAATCGGCGAGCGCGTGTTTCACCAAAAATTTGGCTATGGTAAAATTGGGGAAATGGACGGAAATAAACTGACTGTTCATTTCGAGAAAGCCGGCACCAAAAAGGTTATCGACAGCTTTCTACAACAAGTCTGATAGAAATATTCAAGACATGCAGATTTGGAAAGTCATCCTCACAACCTATAATGTAGACGCTGCAGAGGAAAGCCTTTCTCATGCCGGTGCAGGTGCAGTCTTTATAACAGACACGGGAGACCAGACGCAGATTGAAGCCTATTTTCAAAATCAACCGGACTTGAATGGACTTGAAGAAATTCTTCCTCCACATAAGAATCTTGCGGCAGAAATTTTACCGCCAATAGACTGGGTAAGTCACAGCCAAACAGGGCTACCGATTATTAATCAGCCACCATTTTATATTTTTGAGTCACAAAACTGGCCTGAACGTCCTAATGGCTTAATTAATATTGAGTTACAAGCTGGTCGNGCATTCGGCTCCGGTCACCATGAAACAACCCGTGGTTGTTTAATGATGCTAGATAAATTATTGAAGCGCACGCAGCCTAAACACATACTCGACCTTGGCTGTGGTAGNGGTATTCTTGCAATTGCACTGGCGAAGGCTACACACCAGAAGGTAAAAGCCAGTGACATTGACCCCGAAGCTATTACCATGACGCTTCGCAACAGTGACCTCAATCAAGTCCAACACCTTATCCGGGCATATGAAAGTGACGGGTTTAATCGGCTAGAAAATGACCNCAAGCCCTACGACCTGATAGTCGCAAATATTCTGACAGGCACACTCAAAAGACTTGCTTATGAGTTGAGCCAAAAATTAACCAAAGCCAGTTATCCGGACGCTGGCGGCAGTCTTGTGCTTTCAGGCATATTAAACACTCAACAACAGCAAATTGTCGCCACCATGAGACAATTTGGCCTGCGCCTTCAAGAAAAAGTTATATTAGAAGAATGGACGACCTTATGCTTTCGGAGATAAGCTTTAGTCATGCTTCAAAATTTTGATAATAACGCCCAACCGGATCAAGCAGCCTCAAGACTGGCTCTTGTACGTCTTGAAATGGCTAAAGCTGATATCGACGGTTTTATAGTCCCACGCGAAGATGAATTTATGGGGGAATATGTCCCTGCGTGTGGNGAAAGGCTGAAATGGTTGACAGGTTTTGGTGGGTCTGCAGGCGTAGCTATTAT
>NYTN01000005.1 GCA_002683515.1 Rhodobiaceae bacterium | reverse complement strand
GCGCCGGCAACTGCATCATATCCTGAGACATTCCGATCCAACAGATGAAAATTCATTTTAGCGGTTTGCCCAAGCAGAGCCTTTAATCTCTCAGGATCGTCAAGACCAGGAACCTGCACCAAAATGCGAGATGTTCCTTGACGCTGAATAGAAGGCTCGGTGGTTCCAAGTTCATCAATCCTACGCCGGACAATCTCAATTGACTGTTCTACAGATTTTAGCACCCGATTTTGAAGCGCCGCCTCAGTAAGTTTGATATTAAATCGACTATTACCAATGTCCTCAACCTCAAGCTCTTTTGTAGATGCACCCGAAAACAGGTTTGTGTTAATGGGCATTGAAAGCTCATTTAAAACATCACGCGCCGCATCAAGTTGAGCTGCATCCCGAATAACGACAGTGGCATAATCATCTTTAACGCCAATCTGGCTATACCCAATCCGAGCTTCCCGCAAATTAAGGCGCATATCGGATAGAAGGTTTTCCAACCTTTCTTTAACAATCGCTTCCACCTCAACCTCTAGAAGCAAATGCGAGCCACCTTGCAAATCAAGACCAAGATTTAATTGGTTTTTAGGAAAGAAATCCGGCAAGTCGTTAACGGACTCTTCATTATAAAGATTTGGAAACGAGAAAATAATACCGGCAAAAAGACAAGCCAGTATCAGAAAAATTTTTGGTTTTGAGAAATAAAGCATTTAAAGTTATTTTTTTTCTGCTGGTTCGGTTTTCGATCTCACTGTCAAAATCATAGAACGTACAATCGCAATACGCACGTCTTTTGCGATATCAATTTGAAGCTCATTTTCTTCAACTTTGGCAATTTTGCCAATTAACCCACCCTGAGTGACTATCGTGTCACCTCGTCTCAAACCATCAATCATATTCTGATGCTCTTTCTGACGTTTACTTTGTGGACGGATAATCATGAAATAGACAATCAGAAATACCATAGCCAATGGAAAGAACAGATCGAACAAGGATCCTGCAGAGGCTGGGGCTGATTGGGCAAAGGCTTGTGTAATAAACATAAAACTCTCATTCATTAGTCGGATTAAAACTATATCCGTATAATTTGTTTTTGGAAACTATGTAAGCAGTTTTTGCGGGTTTATTGCCCGACTTCCCTGTCTAATTTCAAAATGAAGTTGGGGTTCTAAAACATTTCCTGATTTTCCTGATTTTGCTATNACCTGCCCCCGCTTAACACGACTCCCCTGTTTTACGAGAAATGACTGGGTGTGAGCATAAGCAGTAACATAGCCATTTGCATGTTTAACCAGCAAAAGGTTACCAAAACCCGGCAAATCGTTCCCCGCGTAAACAACAACACCATTTTCAGCAGCTTTCACAGGAGTTCCGAGCGGGACAGAAAAGTTTATACCATCATTATGAAGACCATTCTTTTTTGCACCAAAACCTGAAATCACACGACCAGTAACCGGCTGCATGAAGCTTCCTGATAAAATCGGCGGCGGTGGAGATGCCTTACTGCGTTTGGTAACCTGTCGTTTTGCACTCCCCTTGGCCACGACAAGCTTTTGGTCAACATTAAGATGATATGGCGGTTTCAAATTATTTTGCCGAGCTAGCAAGTTCACATCAACACCATAGGTGCGTGAAATGCTGTAGAGTGTGTCGCCTTTTTTGATGATTATTTCTCGCTGAGTAGGCAAAGTGATAATCTGCCCCTTATCAAGCCGATATGGTGGCGCGGCATTATTGACGGCGATAAGATCCTGAACAGAAATCTGGTTTCTCTTGGCGATTGTATAATAACTATCCCCGCCCCTTACCCGTATTTGGTTTTCTGATAGACGCTGAGACGAAGATATTGGTGTTGAACTGACTTGAGGTTGGGGTGCTTGACTGGATTTAAAAAAACCATCACCTGGGCGGTCTGAGCGTTCACTATCGTACCACCTCTCACTGCTGACCGGTGCNCAAGCGATTAAAGGAAATAACAGCAAAGTTAAAACAACACAAAAGGGTTTCATGTAGGAATTTTTAGCGTGATTCCTCCCCCGATTGTTATGCGTATTAAGCGCTTACCTCGATGTGTGTCTTTCCGCNCATATAAGGTTGTAAGGGTGCGGGAATATAAACACGCCCATCTGAGTCTTGATAATTTTCCAGCAAAGCAACCATAGTTCTGCCGACAGCCAGACCTGAGCCATTCAGGGTATAAGCAAAATGAGTCTGTTTATCACCCCTATGTCGAAATCTTGTTTTCATGCGCCGAGACTGAAAGTCTCCACATAATGAACAGGAAGATATTTCCCTGTAACTATCCTGCCCGGGCAACCAAACTTCTATGTCATAAGTTTTACGAGCAGAAAACCCCATGTCTCCGGTACACAACATCATTACGCGATATGGTAAATCCAATTTTTGCAAAATTGTTTCTGCACAATTCGTCATACGTTCCAACTCATCCTCACCGTCTTCAGGCATGACAATAGAGACCAATTCAACTTTGGAGAACTGGTGCTGACGGATCATGCCCCGCGTATCCCGTCCCGCTGAGCCAGCTTCTGAACGAAAACAAGGCGTGTATGCCGTGAACCTCATGGGTAAGTCTTCAGCATTCAGAATTTGTTCACGCACTAAATTGCTCAACGGCACTTCTGCTGTTGGAATTAACCAGAACCCCTCCTCAGTTCTAAATAAGTCTACTTTGAATTTTGGTAATTGACCTGTCCCAAATACAGCATCATCACGAACAAGAGCTGGCGGTACAACTTCGGTATACCCAAACTCTTCTGTATGGGTATCAAGCATAAAATTTGCTAAAGCGCGTTCAAGCCTAGCAAGTTGACCTTGCAAAATCACAAACCGGGATCCGGACATTTTGGCGGCTGTCTCAAAATCCATTTGTCCGAGCTCTTCACCAATATCGAAATGTTGTTTTGGATTCTCCATCTGCGTCGGCGCACCAACTTTTTTGATTTCAACATTTGCGTCTTCGTCTTCGCCAACGGGAATACCCTCAAGAGGTGTGTTGGGGACTGCAGCTAAAGCATTTTCTAGAGCTTGAGAAGCCTCACGTTCCGACTCCTCTGCTATTTGAAGTTGCTCTTTCATTGTTGCAACTTCAACCATCAATTTTGAAGCAAGCCCCTCGTCTTTAGCGGCTTTGGCCTGGCCGATTTGCTTTGAGGTTTCATTACGCTTAGTTTGCAACTCCTGCGCCTGACTGACCGCCATCCGCCGCGCTTCATCAAGTGTTAGAAGCTGTTTTGACATCGCCTCTGCCCCCCTAGAGGCAAGCGCTTTATCAAATTTTTCTGGATTGTCACGAATGATAGAAATATCGAGCATATCTAAACCCTATTCATCCAAAGCTTCCTCTTTTGAGGCGCTTTGCTTAGCCTGCGTCAAGGCTACTAACCATATTGAGATTTCGTATAAAAACAAGGTGGGTACTCCCAACCCAATCTGACTAATCAAGTCCGGCGGCGTCAAAAGAGCCGCAACCGTAAACGTGATTACAATCGCATATTTTCTCTTGCGCCTCAGACCATCAGCCGTAACAAGTCCTACTCGCCCTAAAAGCGACAACACAATTGGCAATTGAAAGCAAAAGCCAAAAGCCAACATGAGCGTCATAACAAAAACAAGATATTCACTAACGCGGTTCATCATGACGATATCCGCACCTTCTTGTGATACTTGTTCCATNCCAATGAAGAATTGAAGCGCAAGCGGCATAATTAGGAAAAAAACTAAAGCCGTGCCTGCAATAAATAATAAAGGCGCAGATACGAGATAAGGCAGAAAAGCACCCCGTTCATTTTTATAAAGACCCGGAGCGAGAAAGCTATAAACCTGAAAGGCAATAAAAGGGAATGCAATAAAAATGCCCCCAAAAAGACCCAACTTTATCTGGGAAAACAAAAATTCATGTGGCGCGGTGTATATTAGCTGGAGGTTGGCATTCGATGATACCGCCTTTGACGCCGCCTCGTANGGACTTAACAAATAAGCAAATATAAAATCTGCAAAATAAAAACAGAATGCAAAGGCAACTGCCAGCGCAATCAGTGATTTTAGTAAGCGAGACCGCAGCTCTACAAGGTGATCCATTAAAGGCGCTTCGCTTGACTTCATAAGCGGGTCATCAGCCATCTTTTTTGCCTTCATTATTTGAGGCNGTGGACTCATCTGTTTTTTCAGACTCTACTTGATCAACAATCTCAGGAGGAGTTATNGCATCTGAAATATCATCCTGAATTTGGTTAAGCATATTTTTAGGTGATACGTCATCGGCGAATTTTTGGAGTTCTGATATACTATTTTCACGATCAAGCGCCTTAAGGTTCAATTGAAACTGAAGTGCAGCATTTCTTANGGCAGATGATATTTGACCAAGTCGCCGCATAAGATGGGGCAACTCCTGTGGGCCGACAACAATCAGCACCAACACGGCCAGAAACAGGAACTCAGACCACCCAATATCAAACATGAATCAAGTTTTTCCATTAACTATTTGTTTTATCGTCGGATTTATTTACATCAATCACATCTGCTTTACCGGACGAGCTATCTTCATCAAGCTTATCTTTTGGGTCTTCACGAAGACCGGACTGGAAGCTTTTAATTCCACGAGCCAGTTCGCCCATAAGTGATGAAATACGACCTCGACCGAATAACAGAATAACGAGCAGAATTATAAGAAGTATTTGCGGCGCACCAAGAGACATTAATCGACCTTTTCTGTGTCTGGTTATAAATTAATCTGTAAATAGCATAACATCTTCGGGATTTATTTGAAATTTAACTTCTTCACCTATTTCAGATCTTTTATCGGAAAAATCATTGCCGATAACCTCCCAAATTGTGCCGTCAGACAAAGCAATTTCTAAGGCTTGGGCATTGCCTTGCTCGCGTATGGCAGATAGACGCGCTTTAAAACTGCTCTCATCGCCCCCTGAATTAAGATGATAAGGGCGTACCATCATACGCGCTGAGGCAACAGAAGTATCTAATTTAAAGTCCCCAATCGGTGTCGAAAAAACACCATTATTGACATCCCCAACCCATTCATTGGANTCCCCCATCAATTTAACGACGAGCGGGGATACAGGGTTTTNGTAAATCTGCTCGGGCTTATCAAATTGAACAATTTGACCATCAGACATAACGGCAATCTTATCAGCCATATACATTGCATCAGCAGCATCATGAGTTACGATAATACCTGTAGCTGGAGAAATATCACTATGCTCCCCCCGAAGCAGAGAAACAGTAAGACGACGCATATCGGCGCGTAAAGGCGGGTCTAGATTTGAAAATGGTTCATCCATCAATACTAACCTCGGCGCCGGCGCAAGGGCGCGAGCTAGGGCAACGCGCTGTTGTTCACCACCGGAAAGAGTGCNGGGAAAGCGCTCCGCTAAATGACTTACACCAGTTAAAGCAAGCATCCGCCCGGCCCTTGCTTCAGCATCATAGTGTTTTTGCATCTGCAAACCGAACAGAACATTTTGCAACACCGAAAAATGCGGAAATAATGCAAAATCCTGAAACAAAAAACCGATATGGCGGTCTTCTGGGGGAACTTGAAACTTAGAACTTGAAACGAGTTCATCATCAAAAGAAATTTGTCCACCCGCGGGGGCTACAACACCAGCAATCAAACGAAGGCTTGTTGTTTTCCCACATCCTGAGGGACCCAGAAAACAGACTATCTCGCCCGGTTTAATGTTTAAGGAAATACCATTAACAGCATTTTTGCCTTGGATAGTGCAAGTAACATCCGAGAGAGAGACTGATTTCATTCATCACCCTCGTCAGGTAAATCCATCTCGAGTGGTTCATCATCAAGAAACTCCAAACCGGTATCATCAGCATCCATAGGGTCTTCATCAGGATTAAGGTCTGCATTCGGCTCAGGAATAGAAAACCCTGGAGGCAATCTATTATCTAACAAACCTGCAGCTTTCAGTTCATCAATACCAGGCAAATCAGTTAATGTTTCAAGACCGAATTGCGACAAAAACCCGTCCGAAGTTCCAAATGTAACTGGTCGACCAGGGACTTTCCGACGCCCGCGCAATTTCACC
>NYTN01000004.1 GCA_002683515.1 Rhodobiaceae bacterium | reverse complement strand
ATCTGCTCAACCTCAGCGATAGAGACCGTTTCACCGCGCCCACGCAAACCGACAACTTCTTCTTCAGTCAACGGCAAGGGCGTGCCATCACGAAGCCGCCCCCATGCCGAGGCCGAGAAATGCCGATAGGGAGAAGGCGGGCTTGCCCTTTCATCTACACTCTTATCCTCAGGGTTCTTCATACGCTAATCCCCTTTTACAACCTCTTTTTTATCCGCCGACTGTCTTGATGCTTTTTCCTCAAGACCGGAGACCCCCTGCCTCTTGGCGAGAATATCCCAAACCTCATCTGGACTGACATCCAACGACGCCAACAGAACCAGCAAATGAAATATTACATCCGCGGCCTCCTGAGCCAGCTCGGTAGGATTATTCTGTGCAGCAGCAATCAAAGCCTCGACAGACTCCTCATTAAGCTTTCGCCCGATAGTCGCCGGTCCTTTTGAGATGAGTTTTGCTGTATAAGAAGCATCGGCATTGCCGTTCTTACGCGCTTCTATAATCTCAAAGAGCTGATCAATTATTTCTGATTTCCGAGACACCATTTAATTTTCCTATTGAAGCTCTTACCCGAGCCTCCCTAAAGCCTGACCTCAATTCCAGCGGCCTGCATAATCTGCTTGGCTTCTGAAATTGTAAAGTCCCCAAAATGGAAAATACTCGCTGCGAGCACAGCACTTGCATGCCCCTCAACAACACCGCTGACAAAATGTTCCGGATGCCCAACACCGCCCGAAGCAATAACGGGAACCGGCACAGCATCCGCAAGCTTTCGTGTTAGAGCCAAATCAAAGCCCGCTCTGGTTCCATCGCGATCCATAGAGGTTAGAAGTATCTCCCCAGCACCCCGTGCAACCATTTCTTGGGCAAAGCTAACAGCCTCTATCCCTGTCGCCTCGCGCCCGCCATGGGTAAAAATTTCCCACCTATCCTCATCAGTCTGTTTGGCATCAATGGCGACCACAATACATTGCGACCCAAACTTTTGCGCCGACTCTGCCACCACATCAGGGTCTTTAACAGCAGTGGTGTTGAGCGAAACTTTATCAGCACCAGCAAGTAGCAGCTCGCGGACATCTTGAGGCACACGCACGCCGCCCCCTACTGTCAATGGCATGAAACATTGTTCAGCTGTCGAGCGAACAACATCGAGCAGAATACTTCTGCGCTCATGGCTGGCTGTAATATCCAGAAAACACAGCTCATCCGCTCCGGCGGCATCATAAGCGCGCGCGGCCTCAACGGGATCGCCCGCATCAACAAGATCAACAAAATTGACCCCCTTGACCACGCGCCCATCTTTAACATCGAGGCATGGAATTATGCGGGTCTTCAGCATATCCCCTCCATTGCCAAAGCGGCGGACGCATCTAGACGACCATCATAAAGCGCGCGGCCCGAGATAACGCCAGTCACACCATCATCCTCAACCGCCAAAAGCCTTTCGAGATCTTCAGAGCCCGCCAATCCACCCGAAGCAATAACAGGAATATTAATAACCCGCGCTAATCCAGCTGTCGCTTCAACATTAATACCCTGAAGCATACCGTCACGATCAATATCTGTATAAACAATGGCTGAAACGCCAACATCCTCAAATTTCTTGGCCAGCGTGTGGGCATCCAAGTCACCGGTTTCAGCCCAACCCTCAACAGCAACCTTGCCATTACGCGCATCAATGCCAACAACAATGCGATCAGGAAAGGCGCGACAAGCCTCCATAACAAGTTCGGGACTCCGCACTGCTGCCGTTCCGAGAATAACCCGACCAATCCCTCGCGTAAGCCAGCTTTCAATTGTCGACAAATCTCTAATCCCGCCACCAAGCTGGGTCGTGACTGTCGTAGCCGCAAGAATGCGGTCAACGGCATCAGCATTAACGGGCGCACCGGCAAACGCTCCATCTAAATCAACAAGATGAAGATGCGAAAATCCCTGCGCTTGGAAGGCCGCCGCCTGTGCCGCCGGATCATTATTAAAGACGGTTGCCCGGCTCATGTCCCCCTGTTCGAGGCGCACGCACTCGCCGCACTTCAAATCAATTGCGGGAAATAAAATCATGGTCGCCACTCCAAAAAGTTTTTAATGAGATGCAGGCCAACATGCTGACTTTTTTCTGGGTGGAACTGCGTACCGATAATATTGTCTAGGCCAACAACCGAAGAAAATGACGCGCCGTGCACAGTGGTTGCCAAAGAATGATTGGGATCATCTGGACGGAACGCATAAGAGTGGACAAAATAAACAGACTCCCCATCCAGCCCCTCAAGCACCTTATGACTATTCATCACATTCAGCACATTCCAGCCCATATGCGGAATTTTATGAGTGGTGCTGTCAACTTCAAGTTTTTGCACTTGCCCTTGCAACCAATTAAGGCCGCTTGTGAAAACCTGCTCATGGCCCGTAGTCGCCAATAATTGCATACCCACACAGATGCCCAAAAACGGCTTGCCGCCATTCATCACGGCCTCGCCCAAAGCATCCGTCATGCCGTCAAGCGACGAAAGCCCCGCCGCACAATCCGCAAAAGCGCCAACCCCAGGCAAAACAATATGATCCGCTGCAGCCACATCCTCAGCATGCGCGGTCAGTATCACCTCAGATTTTAAAGAAAGTTCGGATGCAACACGCTCAAAGGCTTTTTGCGCCGACCGCAAATTGCCTGAACCATAGTCGATTATCGCTATTGTCAAACCCTCTTCCCCACAAAGTCTAAAGGAGGTCCGTCCAAGTCAGTTGCCGAGCACGCCTTTTGTAGAGGGAATGTCATCTGCATTACGTGGATCAATGTCTATTGCTTGACGCAAAGCGCGCGCCAACCCCTTAAAACAACTCTCAATAATATGGTGATTATTCTCACCATACATATTTTCAACATGCAGCGTTATGCCGGCAGATTGTGCAAAAGCCTGAAACCATTCCTTGAAAAGCTCAGTGTCCATATCGCCCAGTTTGGGCTTCGTGAAATCCACTTTCCAAATAAGGTATGGCCGTTGTGAAACATCAAGAGATACCCGGCTACAAGTTTCATCCATTGGAATGATGGCGCTGCCATATCTTACTAGCCCCTTAAAATCACCCAAAGCTTGTCTCACAGCTTCGCCAATAACGATGCCTGTATCTTCAGTGGTGTGGTGAAAATCAATATGCAGGTCACCCTTTGCAATCACCTCGAGATCTATCAGAGAGTGTCGCGAGAGTTGCTCAAGCATATGATCTAAAAACCCAATGCCCGTGGCGATGTTATATATGCCAGAGCCATCAAGGTTGAGTTTGGCCGTCACCCCTGTTTCTTTGGTTTCACGCTTAATTTCTGCTGTTCTTGACATGTGTCCTACCAGATTTTGTTATGGCCTTTTTTAACAGGTGTCAGGGTGATTTGCCAATATTTTGGCTCATTTAAGCTTTATGTCTTTTTTTTCCTGAGGCGCACACAAACAGCCCCGCTTCCGCCCATATTTTGAGGGGCCAAATCAAAGCCCATAACTAGGCTTTGTTCTGCCAGAATGCCTAGCCAGATAGGAGTCTGTTTTTTTAGGGTGCCCGCGCCCTGTTCACCCTTACCGGTAATAATAAGCACCCATTTGCACCCATTTATGTGCGCAGAGCGAATGAAAGTGTCTACTCTTTTTTGTGCGATTTCAGCTCTCAATCCATGCAGATCAAGAGTTTGCTCGATGGCATCGCGCCCTCGGCGAACGCGGCGCAACTCATTACGATCTAACTTCTCTAGCTTCTTAACGGGCCTTGGGGTGGCAGGCCCTACCGTTTCAGGTTTTAAATCAAGCTTTTTGAGTGGTTGCTTGGAGGCGCTTATATTCGTCGAGACAACCTTTTTATCGCCCGCCCGCGCTGGCTTACTGAGCCTCTCAGCTTGATAAGAGACCTTTTGTTTTTTGTTCAACTTCCTAGTTGATTTTGCAACGCGAGACCAGACGTCATTGTCATCATCACCTGCGGGTGAAGTCGGTTTGTTTTTGTCAGAATTCTTCTCAGAACCCTGCATTACCTAGACACTTTCAGTAGCGACCAAAACCCAAATTGGAGTTTTTTTCTTTAAATCGCGCTCAAAGCTCCACAAATCTTTATTGTTATTGATATTCTCCAGCCCGCCCTCAAGCACCTCACCGGCGCTGTCAGTAAGAGCTGATGCAAGCGAAGCCTCAAAATTAATTGTAATTCTGGCGACGCTCCCTTCAAGCTCAACATCGGCTATCTCAGCACGATCAACGGAAATAATTTCGGTGCGAAGACTATGCCCCTCTTGCTCACGCGATTTCATGACTTGATCAAAGCCTTGATATACTTCTGCGCTAACAAGCGGTTTCAAAGTCTTACGATCATGTTCGGAGAAGCACCTTAGAATAATTTCATAGGCATCTGAGGCATTTTCTATAAATAGGCCCGCATCAAAGGACGGATCAAGCCCACGAATTTTAGTTAATTCATCTGCTGTTTTGGGCGTCTCGCCATTAGCAACCACGCGCAATGGCGGGCGGGCGGGGGCGACTTCTGCCATTTTCCCTCTGCTATCGCTATTTTTACTGCGGTTTTTGTCTCTATCATCCAGGCCAAAACCATAAGAGTCGTTATTTTTATTGTTAGCACCACCGCCAGTACCCAAAACGGCATTAAGCCGCCAGATAATGACGATTACAAAAACCAGCAATATGAGGTTTAAGATAGTAATGACACACTCCTTGTAATTCTAATTGCATTATCCTACATGAAAAATAGAAACTATGAGATAATTTACCCGTGGTGAGTTGTCTCATGCAGAGATGGGTTACACTAGCCTCTGAATAAACAGGAAAAAGTTAATTATGTCTCTTTTATTGTTAGTTTTTTTCATTTTACTGCCAATTGTCGAGATTACGCTGCTGATTGATATCGGGGGTATCATCGGCGCCGGCGAAACAATCCTTCTTATTCTTACCACCGCGGTGGTGGGGATGGTGCTCGTACGCTATCAAGGGTTTTCAATTTTAAGAGACGCCCAAAATCAAATCAGCAAGGGTCAGCCCCCCGCCAAAGCCCTCGCTCATGGCATCCTGGTCTTGCTCGCCGGGCTTATGCTTATTATCCCTGGCTTCTTTACTGACGGCGTTGGTTTTCTGCTGCTCTTACCGCCAGTTAGATCATTGCTTTTAGATTTTGTTGTCGGGAGCATTATGACTAAATTTACGACAGATATGTTCAGCACACGTTTTTATTCCAGCGCATCATCTCAGGACAGAGGCGCGCACCCCAATCCAGCAAACAATAATGATATCATTGATGCCAACCACATCGTGATTGACAAAAATGACCCTGAAAGCTAAGCATCAGCCAAATATTCAGCAGATTTGCAAAGCTTAAGGATGATGACATGACCGCCGATGATAATAACGACACACCTCAACCAGCCGCAAATCCCAGCGCTGGCGGTGCGGAAGGCCCAAGCTTTAGTGTTCTCAGCCAGTATGTAAAAGATTTATCCTTTGAGAACCCCCACGCCCCTAACAAACCTGCCGAGAGCAAAGATGGCTCCAATATTGATGTTCAAGTCAATGTTGGCACAAGCCCGTTGCACGATGATGCCCATGAGGTAACCCTGAACTTTCGCGTTGAGGCCAAAACCGGCGAAAATACTTTATTTATAGTCGAGCTCGTTTATGCCGGTGTGTTTAAAATTGTTGGTCTAACACAGGAAGCTTTGCGCCCTGCGCTCCTTATAGAGGCGCCGCGACACCTATTTCCTTTTGCCCGCCAAATTATTGCCGATGTCACACAAAATAGTGGCTACCCCACACTTATGCTTGACCCAATTAATTTTGCCGGGCTTTACCAGCAGGGTGAGGCACGGGCTGCTCAAGAGAGCAGTGAAGCCAATAATCAGCCAAACTAGTCGGTAATATTTTAATCAGCAGCCAGCCATTTTGAGGGCGCCGACAGATTTTTAATAAAATCCTTATGCGCACTTTCCTCTGCTTGTGTCAGGCGAGACGAAAGCGGCTTAGGGCGTCGCGGGCGTGCTGTAACGGAAGTGTGTATTGGTTCAAGGTCGTTGCTATCAACCTGATCCTGCTTAAAAATCAGACCGGGTTGCCGACCCCCTTTAAGCTCAAGATAAACCTCGGCGAGTAATTCACTATCAAGCAAAGCTCCGTGCTTCTCCCGCCCTGAATTATCAACACCAAATCGTCGACAGAGAGAATTCAAATCATTTTTCGCGCCAGCAAATTTCGTGCGTGCAATTTCTAAAGTATCAATGACGCGATCATTGTCCAAAGCCGGGCGCCCAAGCAATGCCAATTCATGATTTAAAAACCCCATATCAAATGGGGCGTTATGCATTACCAGCTTACTGTCCGCGATGAATGCGAGAAAATCATCAACCTTATCGGCAAATTTAGGCTTATCACGCAAAAAGGTATCCGTTATGCCCGTTATGTTTGCCGCACCTTGGGACATTGGGCGCTCAGGATTGAGATAACATTGGAATGTTCTTCCTGTCGGCACTTGGTGATCAACCTCAAGACACCCGATTTCAACAATCCGGTCGCCATCATCCGGACTTATGCCGGTGGTTTCTGTATCGAGGATAATTTCTCTCATCTGGTCCGCTCTTTTAAGATAATAGCCCTATTTCATTAACTCTTTTCTGACAGCCAGCGCGCGCGCCGGAAAGCGGTCAAGCTTCTCTATTATATCCCTGATTTGCCTGTGGGCGTCTGCCACGGAAATGGTGCTATCCACAACAAAATCTGCCCGCTCGCGTTTCTCCGAGTCTGGCATTTGCTTGCCTAAAATAGAGAGAAACTTCTCTTCCGTCATACCCGGACGCTCAAGCACTCGCTTTTTCTGTATTTCGGGGTTCGTGCTGACAACAACGACAACATCAACGAGGCCTTCGGCATTTTTTTCTAGTAGAAGCGGGATGTCCAGAATAACCGCCTGCTTACCAGAGGCCTCTTGTAATTCTAGAAATTCTTTTTGCATTTGACCGGCAAGCGGATGGACAATGCTTTCAAGTTTTCTCAACTTCTCACTATCATTTAGAACCATCTGTCCCAGTATTGTACGATCTACAGCGCCATCTTGTATGGCCTCAGGAAAAAAATCAGCGAGCAGGGCAGCAGCTGCCCCACCCTTTTCGTAAAGGGCGTGTACCGACGCATCAGCATCATAAACCGGCAGGCCCTCGGCCTCAAAAAGCTCTGCTGATTTAGACTTGCCCATACCTATAGAGCCTGTCAGTCCGATCAAGAGCATCAGCTTTTACCCTCAAGGTCAGTCACAATCAATCCTCTCAATTCAAGAGTCACTTCAGGCTTAACCCCAAACCATGCCGCAAAGCTTGGCACCGCCTGATGCAAGAGCATGCCCAAGCCATCAACAGTTCGCAGACCTTTTAACGCAGCTGCCCTCAGCAAAGGGGTTTCAAGTGGCGCATATACAATATCAACCACCGCAGCAAAATCGGGAAGATGGTCCAGCGAAATATCCAGCGGCGGCTGACCCGACATGCCAAGACTGGTGGTATTAACTAAAAGCCCGCACCCCTCTAACATTGCTTCACGATCATCCCATGGCACTGCCAACATATTGGTTGGCGTCCCTTCACAAAGAAATCTTAATGTATCAATTTTTTCCAGCGTCCGATTGCTAATCCGCAATTCAAAAACGCCCGCATCAACAAGCGCCCCAATTATGGCACGCGACGCGCCACCGGCTCCGAGGACGGCAACAGGATTAGTTGACCAGTTTTTATCATAACCCCTATCATCTGACCCGCCGCCCAAACTTTGCAAAAAACCATATCCATCCGTATTTGCGGCATGTATGGCGTCGCCCTTAAAGACCAATAGATTGGCTGCTCTTAATTGTGTCGCACGCGCATCGGCAAAATCTGCCAAGGCAAAAGCTGCCTCTTTGTGGGGTACGGTTACATTGGCTCCCGCATAACCTGCGTCCACAAGACCCCTCACAACTTTCTCAAAGCCCTCAACTGAGGCGGGCAATTTCTCATAGCTCCCCTCAATGCCGTGCATCTTTAGCCAATATTCATGGATAAGCGGAGAACGAGAGTGCGTTACCGGCCAGCCCAGAATGCCGGCTTTTACTGGGGTATTACCCCTATTCGGGGAATCTCCAGAAGTCATGTGGCGGCGACTCCATTTTCACGCAAGGCGCCCAAAAGAGGCATGAGCGGCAGACCCAAAATAGTGAAATAATCACCATCAATTTTTTCAAACAACTGGCTACCTTCGGCTTCCAGCCGGTAACACCCCACTGAAGATAAAATACTTGTTCCAGCTCTCTCAAGATACATGTCCAGAAAGTCATCCGTAAACTCACGCATAGTTAAAGACGCTATTGCCGTGTTTTGCCAAGCCGGCTGACCATTTAAAATCAACACCAAACCATTAATCAGTTGATGCGTTTTCCCGCGCATAAAAATAAGGTTTTCTCGCGCTTCATCCATATTGCGCGGCTTATCAAACAACTTGCCATCACATGATAATATTTGGTCTGCCCCTAGGACAAGTTGGTCAGAGTATTTCTCAGCGACAGCGCGCGCCTTTTGGCCCGCAAGCGATAGCGCAAGATCAGAGCCGTCAGTTATCGTGCCCTTCAATAAGTCTTCGTCCACCTGACTTGGGCAAATTTCAAAATCTATGCCCGCCCCCCTCAGAATGTTTGCACGCACCTGGCTTCCGGAGGCCAACACCAGCTTTGCTTTGTCGAGCTTCGTCATAAAGAGCCTTTTTCCTGTTCATTACGACTTTGATATATATTCAATATCTCTGCGGATGTTTCTTCAATTGATCGGCGCGTAACATCTATAACGTGCCAATTATTTCGTGCGAAAAGCCGTCTTGCTTCTGTTGTTTCCTCTTTAACATAGCTAGGATCAATATAATCTGTTTCAGCAGTTTCATTAAGGGACAAAAGTCGGTTTCTTCTGATCTGCACCAGCCGATCCGGACTGGCGGTTAATCCAATGACAAGCGGCTTAGTAAGGGACATCAAATCTTCTGTCGGGGTGACGCCTGGCACCAAAGGTACATTGGCAGCTCTAATCCCGCGATTAGCCAAATACATACATGTCGGCGTTTTAGATGTACGGCTAACCCCAACAAGAACGATATCTGCTTCCTCAAGATCGTGCTGGTTCTGACCATCATCATGAGAGACTGTATAATTTAAAGCAGCAATGCGCTCAAAATATTCCTTGTTCATTGGGTTTTGACGGCCCGGCTGACCGCGAAGGCCAACACCAAGATAAGACCCTAAAATAGTAACAAATGGATCTAATACTGAAATACAGGGAATATCAAAATCTAAGCAGGCCTCTTCCAGACGGGTAGACAATTCAGGTTGGACAATGCTGTATAAAACTGGGCCCGGCGCAGCCTCAATAGCTTTTAAGGCGCGCTCCAACTGTTTGCTTGAGCGAATAAGTCCATAACTATGTTCAATTGCGCGCGCACTTTCGAAGCGAGCACACACTGCTTTGGCAACGGCATTGATTGTTTCGCCTGTGCTGTCAGACATCAGGTATAAATGAAATAGTTTTTCTGCCTCACTCATGCCTCTGTCTCTCTCTTTTTGTGTCGTGCAACCCACAAAAACTAAGAATATTATCTATTGTTCGAGAGCTGTTTAAATTGTGAATCATGTGAATAACAAGGATAAGCGGCTTATTTTGGAAACCCAAGAAATTTTATGCCCGTGATTGATATTTTGTTGTTGTGCTTATTCATGACTTAATAAATCACCATGACCAAGTCTTAATAAAGGGGAAAACTAAATAGTAAGAAATTTGTCTTTATTATCCCCACTATTACCATTATTCACATTTCTAAACAGTCGAAGAAAATGTCATGTTTCATTAATTTTTTTTGTTTTAAAAAAAGAAACTTGGGTAATATGTGTGTAACTTGTTCAACTCTTCAAATTGCAAAAAGAAAATTTATTCTCAAAACATCTGAACAAGATTGTGTAAAACTTATTATCCACAACGGAACGGGGACACTAATACATCTACATTCCTTTATATATATAGTAAAGGGAAGACAGGTCAGATCCGGATATAATTTCTATAAGGGCGTTATAAGTTTCAAGATATGCAAAAAACAATTTTATCGGTTCTTAATAATTCAGAAAAACCTAAAACCCTTCCGATTTGGCTTATGCGCCAAGCAGGACGATATTTACCTGAATATAAAAAAGTAAGAACACAAGCGGGGAACTTTTTAAATCTTTGCTACACACCTGAACTTGCGTGTGAAGTAACACTTCAACCTATTCGCAAATATGCATTTGATGCGTCTATTTTGTTTGCTGATATTTTGCTTATTCCTGATGCTTTAGGTCAGAAGGTTTGGTTTGTAGAAGGTGAGGGCCCGCGGCTAGAGCCAATAAGTTCACCTGATGAATTAACTTTAGATAATTTATCGCAGCATATGAAGCCAGTTTACCAAACTGTATCTTTATTAAGTGAGCGCCTTCCTAAAGAAACAACGCTTATTGGTTTTGCAGGTTCACCATGGACTGTTGCAACTTATATGATTGCCGGGCGAGGAACTCCTAATCAAGCGCCAGCGCATGCTTTAAAACATAATGATGCTCATGCTTTTCAAGGGATAATGGATGTCATCGTTGAAGCGACGATTAATTATTTGGCAGCTCAAGTAGAACATGGTGCTGAGGTTCTTCAGCTTTTTGATAGTTGGGCCGGCAGTCTTAATGGTGATGATTTTGATCGTTTTTGTATTGCACCAAATAAAGCAATTATTAATGGTTTACGAGCCAAAGGCATAACCACACCTATTATTGGTTTTCCGCGCGGCGCAAAAAACAGATATGTTGATTTTGCAGTTGAAACAGGTGTTCAGGCTTTAAGCATTGATCAAGATATTGCCCTTTCATCTGTAATTGCCGATTTGCCAGATACAGTTGTAAGTCAGGGGAATCTAGACCCACTATGTTTGATAGATGGTGGACAAGATATGTTTTCTAAAGTTGATGAAATAATTGAAGTCACAAAAGATCGGCGACATATTTTCAACCTTGGTCACGGGATAACCCAATACACACCTCCACAAAATGTTTCTGCGATGGTGAGTTATATTCGGAACAAAGGATAATATTATGGCTGATATTTTAACTGGTGCTTATTCATGGTTGCTCGCCTTACATATTATTTCTGTCATGTTTTGGATGGCTGGGATGTATTATTTGCCTAGGCTGTTTGTGTATCACGCTGAAGCAATGGAGAATAATGAGCCATATAAGATTTTTGAGCGCATGGAGTATAATCTCATGCGCATCATTATTAACCCAGCTATGATTGTTGCGTGGATATTTGGACTTCTGCTTTTATTTTCACCCGGTCAAATTGAAAGTGCGGGTTATTGGTTACCCATTAAACTATCTGCAGTTGTTGTTTTGTCTGGATATCATGGCGCGCTTTCTTCGTGGCGGAAAAAATTCCTTAATGATTTTCCACCAAAAAGCAGTAAATTTTTCCGCATGGTTAATGAAATACCGCCAGCCCTAACGATTCTGATTGTTATTATGGTTATTGTAAAACCGTTTTAATATTGCGAGCCCATTTTTGGCTTGAACTATCGCAATTTAAAGCGCATTATAAATTTGTATCTTCTAATCTGTCTCATTTTAATTAAATTCTCAGTTTTGATGGCCCCGATTATGTCGGTTTCTTCAAATGGTGGCAGATCTTCCCCTCAAAGAGTTAACTTATGGAACAAATAAAGCTTAAGGACTTAAAGTCCAAATCCCCTACTGAACTTTTAGCTCTTGCTGAAGAAAATGATATTGAAAACGCTTCAACAATGCGCAAGCAGGATATGATGTTTGCCATTTTGAAAGAACTTGCTGAGCAAGGTGTTTTTATTATCGGCGAGGGTGTGGTTGAGGTTTTACCCGACGGGTTTGGTTTTCTTCGTTCGCCTGACGCAAACTATCTACCAGGTCCTGATGATATCTATGTAAGCCCCTCACAAATAAGGCGGTTTTCACTCCGGACGGGAGACACAGTTGAGGGCGATATTCGAAGCCCCAAAGACGGTGAAAGATATTTTGCCCTCCTAAAAGTCAACAGCATTAACTTTGAAGACCCAGATAAAATTCGTCACAAGGTTAATTTTGATAATTTGACACCACTTTATCCTGAAGAACGTATTTTGATGGAATTTGATAATCCTGTTGAGAAAGATCGTTCGTCACGGATTATTGATATTGTAGCGCCTCTTGGAAAGGGGCAGCGTGCGCTGATTGTAGCGCCCCCAAGAACGGGCAAGACGGTTCTTCTTCAAAATATTGCTAAATCTATCGCAGCCAATCATCCTGAATGTTACTTAATTGTGCTTTTAATTGATGAACGCCCCGAAGAGGTGACGGATATGCAGCGCTCAGTTAGCGGTGAAGTGGTTTCATCCACATTTGACGAGCCAGCCGCGCGACATGTGCAGGTTGCTGAAATGGTCATTGAAAAAGCCAAGCGTCTCGTTGAACATGGACGTGATGTTGTTATTTTGCTGGATAGTATTACCCGTCTAGGGCGTGCCTATAATACAGTTGTGCCGTCTTCCGGTAAGGTTCTTACCGGCGGTGTTGATGCAAATGCGCTGCAAAGACCTAAAAGGTTTTTCGGTGCAGCCAGAAATATTGAACAAGGCGGGTCGCTTACTATTATCTCTACCGCACTTATTGATACCGGTAGTCGTATGGATGAAGTTATTTTCGAAGAATTTAAAGGAACGGGTAACTCAGAGATCGTATTGGATCGCAAAATTTCCGATAAGCGTGTATTCCCATCCATCGATATTATGAAATCTGGCACACGGAAAGAAGAGCTTCTTATTGATAAAGAAACTCTCTCTAAAATCTATGTGTTGCGCCGGATTCTTAATCCTATGGGTACAGTTGATGCCATTGAGTTCTTGCTTGATAAGCTTAAGCAAACCAAAACCAATGACGATTTCTTCGACTCGATGAACACCTAAAAAACGATTAATTTAAAGCTATCGATTGAAACCTAAAGCGTGCTTTTCAAAAGTGCCATTGAACGTTCATTGGCAAGATTGGCTGCGGCTTCGTCATAGTGCATTCCAGTGAAGCGTGCAAAACCATGGTCAACGCCTGGATAAATTTGAACATCAAAATTATCGGCTGTTAGACCATTCTTAATTGCCGCCTGAGCTTCCGGTGGCACAAACCCATCCTCTTCGGCAATATGAAGCAATGTTGGAATTTTAACATCATTGGCTTGGTCGAGCATTGTTTCAATACCCACACCATAATAACTGACAGCCACATCTGCATCTGTGCCAAGCGCAGCCATATAAGCTAGACGCCCGCCAAGACAAAAGCCAAGCACACCGACTTTTCCGTTGCATGACGGGTTGTTACGCAGCGCTGTGATGGTGGCTTGAATATCTTCAATGCCGGTTGGTTGATCAAACTGACCCATAAGCTCAATGCCGCGATTAAACTCGGTTTCCTCATTCGGGTTAAGCTGAACGCCCGGCTCAAGACGCCAGAAAATATCCGGCGCTGCTGTTACGAAACCTTTTGCAGCATATGCTTCGACCGTAGCTCGGATAAAGTCATTAACGCCGAAAACTTCTTGAATGATAACAAGGCCAGGCGCGCTTTCGTTATCGGGTGTTGCTATATAGGCACCCATTTGTCCTGAGGTGCCAGACGTTTCTATAGAAATCATGTTTCCGGTCATTAATATTCCCCTATCGGCGTTGCTCAAAATTTAAAACAGCTACATGTACAAACCCGTTCAATCGTGTTGTTAACTCTTCAACAGATTTGGCGGGGGGCAAGCATGCATTATGCGTACAAACATATGCCGTGGCTTGGTCAAAGGCAAATGACATTTTATCAGGCCCAGCACCAGCGGCCGCAACTTCATTAAATGGAATATGGCTGGGTGGATTTTGGCCAGGCAAAACCGGATGCACAACAAGTCCCGGGCATGGGTGGGCGTGTGCTGTTTCCATTAAATGTTTAAAGCCGCTATCTGACGGGTCGCCAATGATAACGCAACTGGCCTGATGTCGGGTATTTTCTGTTTCTGTTAGATAGCGCGGCATTTGCGGGTAATGCTTGATGGCGGTTATGGCCTGGGTTTTGATTAGGGCCTCCAGTTTGTCGCGATAATCCTGTTTTCCGGTGAAAACGGAAAGTCGCCGGTAGACACTTACCATCGTTCCGTTAGCGTTTGGCGTCGCGCCATCATAACTGTTGTGGGGGCGCGCAATAAGTGACACAGCATCTGATGAGGTCATATAGAACCCTCCCAAACTATCTGCATAAAACGCTTCAAGCGTTTTGATAAGCGCTTCGCCTGTTGTTAAATATTCCGGTTTTCCTGTGGCGCTGAAAAGAGACAATGCGGCATCTATCATATTTGCATAATCTTCAGCCATGCTTACGTCTAGTTGGACGTCACCGCGCGCGGCGTGTGCAAGCTTCAAAAAACCGCCATCTTCGTAAGACATATTTTGAAGAATGCCCTTAAGGGCCTTCTCGGCGGTCTCTAGCCACTCTTTATTTTGAAAAATAGGGGCCAAACGAGCCAGAGCCGCAATCACAAGCCCATTCCAATCTGCCAGTATTTTGTCGTCCCGGCCGGGTGGAGTCCGAAGACTTTGCGCGAGCGCTAAAATACTTAGAGATTGCGTATGTTCAGCCTCATCACGAAAGCCCCCATTAAGCATTGATGGCGGCAAGCGGTTAAGAATATTTACTGCGCCGCCTTCAGAGAAATTACCATCATCGGTCACTCGGTAGGCATGGGCAAAAGCAGAATAATTTTCTCCCAAGAGGGAGCCCAGCTCTGCCGTTGTCCAAACATAGTATTTGCCCTCTTCTCCTTCGCTATCGGCGTCAAGGCTTGCGGCAAAGGCTGTGTTGTTATCGCCTGCTCTGTCGGATGTGCCTGTAAGCATTTCTTTAAAAAGCCAGTTCACTGTTTTTTCGATACGGTCTTTTAACATCTCGTCATGGGTTGATTTCCAGACATTTCCCAATAAATCCAGCAAAAGGGCGTTGTCATAAATCATTTTTTCAAAATGGGGAACGAGCCATTCCGCATCGACGGCGTAACGACAAAACCCGCCGCGGACATGATCGAAAATGCCACCATGACAAAGCCCGCTGAGGGTTATTAAAACCGCTTCACGACTGACGTCTCGCCCACTCCGTAGCCAGTCCTGCCAAAGCAGATCATAAACAAGGGGCTGAGGAAACTTGGGCGCCCCCTGCATGCCGCCATAAGTTAAATCAATTTGTCTCGCGAGGTTTTCCGAGGCTTCGCCAGCCAAATCTTCAGGCACGCCTAGCGGGAGGTCTGGGGAGAGTTGCTCTATACCTGAAGTCTTAAAGACGGCGCTGTTTTTGTTGTGCAGTGCCTCAGTTAGCTTTTCTGCGTTTTCTATAACTTTTTTATTTTCTTCTTTGCATATTCTAGCAATCTCGCGGCAAATATCCGGGAAGCTAGGGCGTCCATATTTCGCAATTGGTGAGAAATAAGTCCCACCCCAGAACGGCTTGCCATCTGGCAACAAAAACATGGTTAATGGCCAGCCCCCCTGTTCCCCCATCATATGCAAAGCCGACATATAAATATCATCAATGTCGGGGCGCTCCTCTCGGTCTACCTTGATGTTGATGAATAGCTCGTTCATGACGGCAGCAATTGCTTCGTTTTCAAAGCTCTCATGTGCCATGACATGACACCAATGGCACGCTGAATAACCGATAGACAACAAAATTGGTTTGTCTAAGGCTTGCGCAGTTTCGAGCGCCTTGGCATCCCATGGCTGCCAGTGCACAGGATTATCTTTATGTTGCAACAAATAAGGGCTGGTTTCATTGGCAAGCCTGTTAACAAGATCTTTTTGGAGGTATGCTGGATCTTGTGTCATGCCGCGCTCATTGAAATTTATTGACGAAGGAAATACCATCATATACGCCCATGATGATTCAGCAAGCATGCGACGTCTCATATGAAGGGGGTGAAGAATGACAATTTATGCCTTATCGACTCCGCCGGGGCGTGGCGCGATTGCCATCATCCGCCTTTCTGGCAGTCACACCCAAAAAATTGTTGAGGAATTAACCGGCAAAGCTTCGCCAGAGCCGCGTCAGGCAGCGTTAAGGGTTTTGTCAGACCCAGAGACAGGCGAGCCTATAGACTCCGGCCTTGTGTTGTTTTTTCAGGCACCCCACTCCTATACGAGTGAGGATATGGCGGAGCTACATATTCATGGTGGCGTCGCAATTGTTGACTGTATTCTTGAGGTCTTATCGCGATTTAAAGAACTTAGACCGGCTGAGCCGGGCGAGTTTACGCGCCTTGCTGTTCTCAATGGGCGTATGGACCTCACGCAAGCCGAAGCTGTCGCGGATATGATTGACGCTGAAACAGTGGCGCAGCAAAAACAGGCCTTTCGGCAGATGCAGGGCGCCCTAGGCGAGCTTTATGAGGGCTGGAGACAAAAGCTGGCTTTATCGCTGGCGCATTTGGAGGCAGACATAGAGTTCGCTGATGAGGATTTGCCTGGCGGCATTGGTCAGGCTGTTTTGGGTGAGGTCGCAATTTTAAAAGATGAAATTGCCGCCCATATTCTTGATGATCGGGGGCGCGCTTTGCGCCATGGTGTTGAAATCGCCATTATCGGCGCTCCGAATGTTGGTAAATCCAGCGTACTTAATTATTTAGCCGGGCGAGAGGCCGCGATTGTTTCCGCGCGCGCAGGTACAACCAGAGATGTAGTTGAGGTGTCTTTAACACTTGGGGGTGTGCCGGCTGTACTTGCTGACACTGCCGGTATTCGTGAGGCAGGTGATGAGATTGAGCGGGAGGGCGTTCGCCGAGCCCTCAAAAGAGCGACGGAAGCTGATATTCGCCTGCATGTCACAGCTTTTGGCGAGCCAGCCCAAGAGGACGAAGTGCGTTTTCAAGAGGGCGATATATACGTCGTCAATAAGCAAGATCTAGGCACCACGCCACGACCCTCAGGCCTTCTGGCAGCAGATTTTTATGAGATTTCTGTTGAGACGGGGGCGGGTATGCCAGCTTTGATTGCGGCTCTTAATACTAGAGTTCAAGAAAACTTTGGATTGGCTGAGCGCCCCGCCTTAACCCGAACGCGCCACCGCAACGCCCTTCAGGAGGGCGGCGTCGCATTAAAGAGAGGTCTTGAGCGCGCCAGCTCGGGCGTGGAGCTTGAGCTGGTGGCTGAGGACTTGAGGCTTGCTATGCGTGAAATCGGGCGGATAACAGGGGCGGTAGATGTTGAAAGCCTGCTGGACATTGTTTTTCGAGATTTTTGTATAGGAAAGTAAGTGGCATTCGTCGATTAGGCTTCGATTGTTTCACGTGAAACATCTTGCCGAGTGGCGGGGGGTTGTATAAAAACGGCGCATGGGTATGGTTCAAGATAAGTATGATGTCATTGTGATTGGTGGCGGGCACGCAGGGTGCGAGGCAGCCGCTGCATCTGCGCGCTTGGGCGCACAGACTCTGCTGGTCACCCACAAGCTTGAAACTATTGGTGAGATGTCTTGCAATCCCGCTATCGGCGGGGTGGGAAAGGGGCATTTGGTTCGTGAGATTGATGCGATGGATGGCCTAATGGCCCGCGTTGCTGACTGTGGCGGTATACAGTTTCGAGTATTAAACCGCCGCAAGGGGCCGGCAGTTCGGGGGCCGCGCGCGCAGGCCGACAGAAAGCTTTACCGCGAGGCCATGCAGGCTGAGCTGGCGTCGGTTAAGGGGCTTGATATCGTTGCGGGCGCTGTGGCTGATATTGTTACTGATAGGGGCCGCGCCGGCGGTGTTTTATGTGAAGATGGGCGTCGCTTTTTCGCCCCCGCAGTCGTACTGACCGCGGGAACTTTTTTGGACGGCCTTATTCATATTGGTGAAAAGCGAATACCCGCAGGGCGGCACGGCGAAGCGCCGTCTAAGAAGCTTTCGGAGCGCCTTTATGCGCACGGGTTTAAAATGGCGCGCCTCAAAACTGGAACCCCAGCTCGGCTGGACGGGAGAACAATCAATTATGATAAATGCGAACCCCAGCTCGGGGACGCGCCTCCTGAGCCGTTTTCTTTTTTAACGGATCGCATAACAACACCCCAAACCATTTGTCATATCACCGGAACAACCCCTGAAACACATCAGATTGTAGCTGATAACCTCAAGAAGTCGCCTGTTTTTTCGGGTCAGATTGATGGCGTCGGGCCGCGATACTGCCCCTCTATCGAGGACAAAATTTATCGCTTTGCCGACCGCGGAAGACATCAGATATTTCTGGAGCCCGAAGGGCTTGATGATTACACAGTTTACCCAAATGGTATCTCGTCTGCTTTGCCTGAAAACATTCAGGAGGCATTTGTGCGCACCATTCCGGGGCTAGAGGATGTCACCATTATTCGTCCGGGCTATGCCATCGAATACGACTATATTGATCCCCGTGAATTACTACCCACCCTTGAGGCAAAAACCTTCCCCGGTCTATATCTTGCTGGACAGATTAATGGGACCACCGGATATGAAGAGGCGGCAGGGCAAGGCTTGGTTGCCGGACTGAATGCTGCACGAAGGGTCGGCGGCAGCGATGCTTTTGTTCTGGACCGCGCAGAGGCTTATATTGGCGTGATGATCGATGACCTGGTTGTGAAAGGTGTGAGTGAGCCGTATCGGATGTTTACGGCACGCGCTGAGTACAGGCTTTCATTGCGCGCAGATAATGCTGATCAAAGGTTAACCCCTACGGGCATCGCCCTTGGCTGTGTGGGCGCTGAAAGGGCGGCGTCTTGGGCGGAGAAAAGAGACGCTCTCCTAGCTGCCAGAGGGTTTGCTTCACAAACAAATTTGACCCCAAGCGAAGCCCAAAAGCGCGGACTGCCTGTCAATTCGGACGGCATTCGCAGAAGCGTCGCTGACCTATTGGCGCACCCAGATATTGAGTGGGCGCAACTGCAGGCAATATGGTCTGAAATGTCCAGCTGGAAGCCCGCTATACGCCAGCAGATTGAAACCGATGCGCAATATGCAGGCTATCTCGACAGACAAAAGGCTGACATTGCCGCCTTTAGGCGCGATGAGCGGCTGCGGCTTCCTGAAAATATTGACTTCCTTTCTGTTGAGGGCATGTCCAGCGAGGTTAGGCAAAAGCTTGCCGCCGCGCGTCCAGCAACATTGGGGCAGGCGGCGCGCGTTGATGGCGTAACACCCGCCGCCTTGACGCTTTTGTTGCACCTTGCTAAGCGGGGCGTGGCGGTCACCAAATCTAGAAAAGCGCCGGAGGGGGAGGATGCGTGAGGCAGATGCCAACCCTGATGTTGAAAACCTCGCTCAGGCCTTCAATGTTTCACGTGAAACAATTGATCAGCTAAGGGTTTATCAGTCGCTTTTGGAAAAGTGGCAGAGCTCCATTAATCTCGTTGGGCCGGCCACGCTAAGTCAATTTTGGACGCGGCACGTTGCGGACTCGGCGCAACTTGCGTCTCTGGCCCCTCCTCTGGCTCGAAAATGGGTTGACCTTGGGAGCGGTGGAGGTTTTCCCGGCCTCGTGATTTCTCTCATGTGGGCGGGGCGACCTGCGCTAGACGGCGGATCCGTGCATTTGATTGAGAGTGATGGCAGGAAGTGTGAGTTTCTTAAAACTGTTATTAGGGAAACCGGAGCGCCAGCCAAGGTGCATGAGGGCCGAATTGAGGAGATCTGTCAAAAAAACCCCGAAACCTTCGGGGGTGTTGATGTTATAAGTGCCCGCGCGCTGGCACCATTAGACAAGCTCCTCTTTATGTCCGCATCATACTTTGATATCCACACAATTGGCCTCTTTATGAAGGGGCGGGGATGGCAAGAGGAATTGACGGCGTGCGAGGTTTCGTGGAATATAGGCCTTGAGGTTGTGCAAAGTAAAACAGACCAGGATGCCAGAATCCTAGTTTGTCGTCAGCCCGAGTTGCATCAATCTGGATACGCTAGTTAAGGCACGGCCCTATCTCTAATGCCCAGTTTTATTGGTTTTGGCGAGTGTATGAATAAGGGTAATAAAGAGGAATAAATTTTGTCAGCACAGCCGATAGCTTCACAATCAATAGATGCGGGCCCATCAGCGCCTCCCGCACCGCGTATTTTAGCGGTGGCGAACCAAAAGGGTGGCGTTGGCAAAACAACCACAACAATTAATCTTGGTACGGCGTTGGCCGCGATTGGTGAGCGTGTTTTATTAATAGACCTCGATCCGCAGGGCAATGCGAGCACCGGACTGGGGGTGAACCCAACGGACCGAAAGGCCTCGGCATACGAGCTCTTGCTTGATGAAACAGATTTAGACAATGCTGTTGTGAAAACGGTTGTCCCAAATTGTGATCTTGTGGCATCCAGCATGGATTTGCTGGGCATTGAGGTGGCTTTGGCTGATAATCCACGGCGTTTGCACCGATTGAAGGAAGCGCTCGGGGCCGCCACGGCCCATTACAACTACGTTTTGATTGATTGCCCGCCGTCGCTAAACATGCTGACTTTGAACGCGATGACTGCTGCAAATGCTGTTTTGGTTCCGATGCAGTGCGAGTTTTTTGCGCTTGAGGGCCTCAGCCAGTTGCTTAAAACAATTGAACAGGTGCGCACTGCGCTTAACCCCGGCCTAGAAATTCAAGGTGTGGTTCTGACCATGTATGACCCACGTAATAATCTTTCCGGCCAGGTTGAGGAGGATGTGCGCACGCATTTAGGCGAGCGCGTCTATAAGACTGTAATACCCAGAAATGTGCGTATTTCAGAGGCGCCCTCCTTCGGTCAGCCCGCGCTTCTTTATGATCATAAATGTGCGGGAAGTCAGGCTTATATGCGGCTGGCGTCCGAACTCATTCAGCGCGAGAAACAGCTAAATGCTGAGTTCATGGCAGCTGAAAAGGCAGCTGAAAAGGGAGAAAGCCATGGTGGATAAAAAGAGAGGCCTAGGGCGCGGCTTGTCGGCGCTAATCGGTGATGTGGATATTGGGCTGTCGGCTGACGTTAAGGCGCCTGCCAAAGGAAGGCCAAACAAAGGTTCTGCCTCCGCCACCCGGGACACTTCTGCTCGGGGGCTTAACATTATTGGTGTTGAGAAACTTGTCCCAGGTAAGTTCCAACCGAGGCGTGAGTTTGACAAAGAGGCCTTAAAGGGGTTGGCCAATTCTATCCGTGAAAAGGGCATATTGCAGCCGATTTTGGTTCGCTCAAATCCGGATGATAGCGCGACAGAACCTTATGAGATTGTCGCTGGNGAGCGACGCTGGNGAGCNGCNCAAATCGCTCAANTCCATNATGTTCCCGTCATNATNAGAGACATGACCGATAATGAAGCCTTGCAAATTGGCATNATCGAAAATGTTCAGCGGTCTGANCTTAATCCGATTGAGGAGGCCGAGGCTTTCCAGAGGCTCATTGATGAGTTCGGTTATACTCAAGAGGTTCTGGCAAAAACTCTCGGAAAAAGCAGAAGCCACATCGCCAATACTCTCCGGCTTGTTGGCGCGTCTAATAAGGTGCGTGATTATCTTGTAACTGGGCAACTCTCAGCCGGGCATGCCCGCGCACTTTTGGGACATCCTCACTCGGATCGTTTGGCCTCAGAAATCGTCAAGCAAGGCCTTAGTGTGCGCGATATTGAAAGGCTTGTTTCTGACAAAAAGCCCAATAAAAGTCGGCCTAAGGCCAAGGGGTCGCCCGAAAAGGATACAGATACGCGCGCTCTTGAGAAGTCAATTTCAGACAATCTGGGTTTGACTGTCGCCATTCAACACGAAAAAGATGGTGGGCATGTTCGTGTAGCTTATAAAACACTCGAGCAGCTTGATGAGGTTGCAAGACGCCTCATGGCGTCTTCGTGAGGTGATTTATCTTTTAGCTGCGCGCGCCAAGCGCAGCATTGTGTAAGCCGCCAGCGTTACATCAGGACTGCCTGTTTCCCGACCGCTGGCCTCTGTTTCATGTATAATGCTTAGAGCGGTTGAAATTTTCGCTTTTGACCAGAGATTGATTTGGCGTTCGACTAGTGACACTCTTTTAAAATGAAGAGGTGGGCGGAAGGATGCCCTGAGCGCTTCATTCCGTGACATACCACTTTCTATATGGCTCTGAGTTAGGTGAAGATTTTGGAAATGTGTGCGTAATCGGCTAAGCACAGCAGGTGCCGCGGTTCCGGCTAAGGATAATCGGGTCAAGGCTTCGTCGGCAGCGTCCAGCATGCCGCAAGCGACAGCATCAACCACACTTTCCATGGACGCAACCCCTCTATCCCCAATCATTTGCTCCACATCATCGAGTGTAATCATAACTGTGTCACGCCCGCCTCTTTTTGTAGAGCCACGCGGCCCCGCATAAAGAGCAAGTCTTTCAAGTTCCTGCCTTGTTATGCCTCGATCAGCCCCGAGCCTTTGGCTCAACCTATCCATCGCAGCGGCCTCGATGCGAAAGCCTTCACTTTCCAACCACTCACGGGCCAATCTTTGGATAGCTCTCGGATCGTCCTCAAAGCATGGTAGAGCTATGGCCTGTTTGTCGTTTTCCACGGCTTTGCGGATCTTGGAGGCCGGGGTTAGCTTGCCCGCCTCAATAATTATCAACGCCTCAGATACTGGGTCAGCGAGATAATCTTTAATAATTTGAGCATTCTGATCACCTGCCGTGCGCAGCATAATAACGCGACGGCTATTGCTTTCAGGGTTGGCAAACATAGAGAGTGAAGCCGCTTCATCACGCAAAAGCCTTGGGTTTCGTGCCAGGGTGGCAGCATCTATGTCAACACGCTCCATTGGGTCTGGATTTTGCCCGCCGCCGTCCAAAGCCAGATTTGCAAGCACTCTGGCATGTTCGCGGATCATACCAAGGTCGCTTCCATAAATCAAAACCAGCAAGACGCTGGGGTCTGGCAACTTTATGAACCCATCAACCTGATGCGCTTTCAGCTTCATTATTGCGCCATAGGCCTGTACCAGCTGGCAAGTTTCAACACGATTTTCTCGGCTACCGCTTTGGCGGCTCTTGCTTCTGCGCTTTCAAGCGCAACTAAATTGGCATATTCGCTGACATTGACATTAAAAGATGTTGAAGAGGATGCTGAACCGCTCGTTACAATGGCTCCCTCTTTAATATCATAAAGGCTGTAATGAACTTTGAGCATGTATCGTGTTCTAGCTTCACGGCTATTATTGTCCATAAGCACGCCTTCTTTATTGCCCCCAGCTATAACATCAAGACGATAGCGCGGTTTGCTTTCCAGCTTTAAGGTTTTTGCGAGTGCGTTATAAACCGCTCTGTTGACGTCATTATTCGGGTTTTTCGCGGGCCGTTGGATTTGAATTGTCGAGAAGAGGGATGAAAGCCCGCGTGCGGCGCGCTCCCCATAAAGAGGTTCGAAACCACAACCGGACAAACCCATGCCAACCATATTTATACAGCCCAAAACAACAATGATGCGCGCATATTTAGGGAAGTTACTAAACAACAAAATTAATGATTTTTCCGGGAACAAAAATAAATTTCCTAATATCTTTATTTGCTATTGCTTTAATGATCCGCTCATCGGCCAACGCCAGTGCTCTGATTTCTTCTTCACCGGCTTCGGCGGGCGCTTCAACTTCTGCTCGCTTTTTTCCATTCACTTGAACCGGCAATGTAATTACATCATCCATAAGAACGGCGTCATCTGCAACCGGCCATTTGGTTTTGGCAAGAATTTCTGTATATCCGAGGCGCTGCCAACAAGTTTCTGCCAGATGCGGTATCATCGGACCAGCCATAATTACCAGATAGCTTAGCCCCTGAAACAAAACTGATTTGCTAACAGCTTCATTAGCGGCGGCAGAAGATAAGGCGTTGCTTAGCTCATAAATTCGCGCGACAGCTTTATTGAAGGCCAGTCGATTTAAATCATCAGTCGTGGCAGCAAGGGCTTGATGAACGGCTTTGTAAAGCGCCTTGTCTCTATCGCTTTGCGGCTGAGTTTCTGTTTCATTTGTGTTGGCAATCTCAGAAAGCTGGTCAGCGTGGCTATCCACAAGCCTCCAAAGTCTCTGTATAAACCTGTAAGCCCCCTCAACCCCTGCATCCGTCCAATGAACATCGCGCTCTGGCGGGCTATCGGACAACATGAACCAGCGAGCTGTATCTGCGCCATATTTTGCGATGATGTTCGTTGGGTCGACCACGTTCTTTTTGGACTTGGACATTTTTTCAACCGGCCCGATATTAATGAAAATGGACGGGTCGGATTTTAAAACATATTGACCGCCATCAGTTTGGGTGACCTCTTCCGGCGTTACATATGACTTCTTAGAGGTGCTGAAAGTTTCGTGTATAACCATGCCTTGAGTAAAAAGCCCGGCAATTGGTTCTTTTATGTGTAAATGACCAGTTTTTTTCATGGCACGGGCATAGAACCGCGAATACAGTAAGTGCAAGATGGCGTGTTCAACACCCCCAATATATTGGTCGACAGGAAGCCAATAAGCGGCCGATTTTGAGTCTGTAGGCTGCTCTTCGTGTAAGCCCGTAAAGCGGGCGTAGTACCATGAGCTGTCGATAAAAGTATCAAATGTATCCGTTTCGCGTTGCGCATCGGCGCCGCAAGATGGGCATGGGGTGGCTTTCCAATCTTCATCACTGTCAAGCGGGTTGCCTGGGTTATCAAAATTGACTTCTGTAGGCAGCGTCACGGGTAATTCAGATTTGCCAACCGGCACTACACCGCATGTTTTGCAGTGCACAATAGGTATCGGGCAGCCCCAATATCTCTGGCGTGAGACCCCCCAGTCGCGGAGGCGGTAATTGGTTTTTCGTGCCCCCGAGCCAAGCGACTCTAGCTTTCTCGTTACTGCCTGGAAGGCTTTTTGCGGCGTCATGTTGTTCAAGAATGCCGAATTAATCATTTTGCCGTCGCCTATATAGGCATCATTTGCGATTTCATAATTCTCAGCAGTTTCTTCGGGAGGCATTACAACGGGGATGACGGGAAGGTCATATTTGCGAGCGAAATCAAGATCGCGTTGGTCATGCGCAGGACATGCGAAAACCGCGCCTGTTCCGTAATCCATCAAAACGAAGTTCGCGACATAGACGGGCAAAGTCCAGTTGGGGTCAAGAGGGTGTACAGCCTGAATATCTGTGAGAACACCCGTCTTTTCAGCAGCCTCAATGTCTGCTTCGCTGGTGCCGCGTTGCGCGCACTCTGCCAAAAACCCCGCCAACTCTTCATTGGTTTCTGCCAGCTTACGCGCCAATGGGTGGTCGGGTGAAATGGCGCAAAAGCTTGCCCCGTAGAGAGTGTCCGGGCGTGTAGTGTAAACGGGAAGTTTTGCGAAGCTATCGGGCGCGCCTTTAAGCTCAAAGTAAAGCTCCAGACCTTCTGATCGACCAATCCAGTTTTTCTGCATGAGTCGCACATTTTCTGGCCAACGCGTCAGCTCTTCCAGATCATTTAGCAATTCTTCTGAAAAATCCGATATTTTTAAAAACCATTGGGTCAAACTTTTTTGTTCAACAGGCGAGCCAGAGCGCCACCCCAACCCGTCAATAACTTGCTCATTTGAAAGCACTGTTTGATCAACTGGATCCCAGTTAACGATGCTTTCACGGCGCTCAACAAGCCCGGCTTCCAGAAAATCAAGAAACATGGATTGTTCGTGCTTATAGTAAGCGGGGTCACAGGTAGCGAATTCGCGGGACCAGTCAACGGCAAGCCCCATAGATTTTAGCTGCTCGCGCATTGTATCAATGTTTTGATAAGTCCACTCGCGCGGGTGAACGTTTTTTTCCATAGCGGCATTTTCAGCGGGCATGCCGAATGCGTCCCAACCCATAGGATGCAAGACATTATAACCCTGAGCCATGCGAAAACGGGCGATTACATCGCCCATTGTATAATTCCTGACATGCCCCATATGTATCCGTCCGGAGGGGTAGGGAAACATTTCGAGCACATAATATTTCTCACGGCTGTCGTCAGCCTCACCTGCCGCAAAACAGTTTTCGGCATCCCAGATTTTTTGCCAATTTGGCTCGTGTGTCTGAGGTTCGTAAGGGGACATAATACCGTTCTATAAAGAGAGGGCTAATTTCTGGTTTCGAGTGTCAAAATATGAAGCTCACGAGCCCGAGAAAGAATAGCATTTTCAAGTTTGATGGCAATTTCCGGCTTTATTGAGACATCTTGCCAGCCATTTGATGTCATCTCCTGCTTGAATGCAGAAACACGAACGCCGTCAGCTCGCAAGTTCTTGTCTAAAATATATACGGTGACCTTAAAGCGTTCTTTTGGCGCGCTTCGGCTTTGATACCAATCAGTTATTACTATCCCGCCAATTGGATCGGCAGAGGTCATCGGCATGAAGGACAATGCTTCGAGTGTTGCTTGCCAAATAAAGCCGTTTACCCCCATCTCTTGTTCAGAATTAAGTATTTGAGATTTATCACCGCCTCCAAAAAGCCCCAAGCCAATTGAAAACCTACTTTTTTGCTCAACTGGTTCAGCGTTTTTTTCGAGTTTAAAGGTGCTGCAACCCGTCAAACCCCCTGTGATTAGCATGACGAGAAGACCTCGCTTAAAAAGGGAAAATGTTTTAAGGGTGGGTATGTTGTCGGGACGGAATGTTTTTCGTGTCATTTAAAAGCCTGTATCGCCTCATCAAATTTTTAAGACAATAACATATCCGTCAATGACTTAAACCTTAAATTTACCTCACTTAAATAAGGTTTACAGGGCATAAATTGAACTTAAATTGCGAAGGCATCAATCGCGGCGTACCCAAGAAGGTTACGCGTGTGTATTGAGTTCACTCGTTTGAGTTGTGCTTCTGACATGCCGCCTAATGCGTAAACCGGACATGGGCTATTTTTAGCTAATGACGCAAAACGAACAGGCCCGAGTGTTGGGGCATCAGGATGACTTTTGGTCGCGAAGACCGGCGATATTAAAATCGCATCAACGGATAATTGCTCTGCAGAAATCAACCCCCTCATATTGTGAACGGAAAGTGTCACAAACGCATTCATAGGTAATCTGGAGAGGTGCCGAAAAAGAGATGGGGCTAGATTTTCGGGCATGTGAAGCCCCGCATTAAGTCCTAGGGCTAGCTCTGGGTCGCCGGCAATGCTCAGAATGAGACCCCGCGCCACGCAAATATCTGCAATCAGCTCTGCCATTTTCTTGCGATCAGGGGCGTCATAATCGCGAAATATGACGCCCGTTCCCTCCGGCAGGACGGTTAGCACCTCTTGCCAATTAGGGAGGCGATGGCGGTCGGTCATGAAAATTCTTGTCGGCAGCATGGGTCCTTATTGAGTTAATCCAGTTAAATAAACTTTGTATGTTGTGCGGCTTGCCAAATTTCTGGCAACTAGTTTGTGCTAAGCGGTGCTGCTTATGATAGACTATACCACCTGAAACCATGTATTGATCTGAAACTTTTATTATGACCGAAACACGACCACAAGATGATCAAGAAAACGATAGCACGACTGCCTCGGAAAGGCTGATGAAAATTAGTCGTGACATTGCGGTATTGTCAGAGGGCGTAAACATTATTGCAGTTTCAAAAACATTTTCTTCTGAGTCTATTATTCCCATTTTGTCAGCAGGTCATCGTATCTTTGGGGAGAACCGTGTTCAGGAGGCCGCAGAAAAGTGGCCGGACTTAAAAAAATCCTATCCAGATACCGAATTACATTTAATTGGCCCCTTGCAAAGTAACAAAGCCGCGCAAGCGGTGGCGCTATTTGATATGATACACAGCCTTGATCGTATCAAGCTGGCCCGTAGGCTGGCAGAGGAAATGAAGCGACAAGGCCGCCGTCTCAAAATTCTCGTGCAAGTTAATACAGGTGAAGAAGATCAAAAATCTGGTATATCGCCCGAAGAAGCGGCTGAATTTGTTAGCACCTGCCGTGTTGAGCTGGGGCTTAATATTGTTGGTTTGATGTGCTTACCCCCGCAACAGGATGTAGTGGGTCCCCACTTTGCCCTACTCCAAAAGCTCTCCCAGCAATGTGACGCCCCGTTGTTAAGCATTGGGATGAGTGGTGATTATGAAGAAGCAATTAAATTTGGTGCGACACATATTCGGCTCGGGACCGCGATTTTCGGCCCTAGAGCCTCAATACCCGCTCATTAGGTTTGAATTATCATATTTGTTTCAGGTGTCAGAAAGGGTAAAATCTCTCTCATATGCGCACGCGAAATAGCGATGCAACCTTCAGTCGGGCCATAATCCGGTTTGGCGAGGTGAAGAAATACGGCACTTCCCGCTCCGGGCACTATTGGCGTGAGATTATGGTCAAGTGTTATGATGACATCATACTGGTCATCTAGGCGCCAAAGCTTTTCATACGAAAAAATATGCGGCAGTGTGACTGGGCAGTTATATTCAGGGTCGTCGGGGTCATCTGACCAACCGCTAGAGGCCTTTATTAAGTGGGTTGGCAAGTATTGCGGCGGTGTCGGCCACTTATCAGAACGAAGCCAGCACGTTTGTAATTTCCAAACACCTGCAGGTGTGCCGCCGTCGCCCTCCCTTTTATCATCAACGATGCCGCTTCTGCCAAGTGCGCAGGGAAAGTGTTTTTCACTCATGCATAATTGCCCGTTATGAATGTCGGAGCCTTGCTGTATGACTGTGATATCCATAAAACAAGAGTGGTAAACATCAGCTTATTTGTCGAGATAAATATCGCGCAAGTTCACATTTTCGTTATGTATTAATAGAATGCTGTTAATTTAAACATGAAAACGCATAATGATTTTGTTAAAGTTGAGTAATGGGTCAGAGCAAAAAAATTTTAATTATTCAAGATGATACGCTGCTGGTTGAAGAGCTTAGCGAGCAACTTCTTATGCATAATGAGTTTGATGTCATATCTGCTGAAACAGCAAGCACCGGCATGGCTGCTGCCGAGAGCAAAGCCCCCGACCTTATCTTGCTGGATATGGGCTTGCCCGATCAAGATGGTCGCGAAACTTGTAAGATTATGCGCAAGGCCGGCATAAAGACCCCGATTATTATTTTAACAGGTGCAGACTCTGATGCTGATACGACTCTAGGTCTTGAGGCTGGGGCGAGTGATTACGTCACAAAGCCTTTTAGATTTGGGGTTTTGCTGGCTCGTATCCGTGCGCGGCTTCGACAATTTGAGATGACTGTGTCCACCCAGTTTAATCTGGGCAGCTATCAGTTTCAACCATCGTTTAAGACTCTTGTGCGTGAAGATAATGGTAAAATCAGGCTAACTGAAAAAGAAACCAATATTCTCAGGCTGCTGTTGCGCGCAGGAGGCAAAACCGTGGCGCGAGAGAAATTGCTGGAAGAAGTATGGGGCTATAATGCACAAGTTACCACCCACACGCTTGAAACCCACGTTTACAGATTACGCCAAAAGATTGAAGAAGACCCCTCAAACTCTGAATTGCTTATTACAGAGGCGGGCGGCTACAGATTGAACATATAATCAGGCCTAAACCAAATCTAAAACTACCGGCACATGATCTGATGGTCTCTCCCAGCCTCGCGCTTCTCTCATAATTTTATAGCTTTTCAACTGTGGCTCAAGTGCGGGCGTAACCCAGATATGGTCGAGTCTGCGACCACGATTGGACGCATCCCAGTCTTTTGAACGGTAGCTCCACCACGAATAAAGCTTTTCCTCGAAGGGAACAAAGGCGCGCGCCACATCAACCCAGTTATGAGACTTTCTAACTTGCTCCAGCAACTCTACTTCTTGCGGGGTATGGCTGACCACTTTCAGCAGTTGCTTATGCGACCAGACGTCATGCTCATAGGGGGCAATGTTTAAATCACCAACGAGGATACGTTGAACAGAAGTTTTTTGCTTAGATTTTGTGAGCCGGCGCTTCATTTCGTTTAAAAAATCAAGTTTATGGCCGAATTTCTCGTTAATTTTGCGATCGGGCTCATCACCGCCGGCAGGGACATAAAAGTTATGGAGTGATAAGGGGGCGCCCCCATAGTCGAGGATGGTCTCAATGTGTCGACCATCTTTTTGACCGCAATAATCAATAATATTTGTTTTGGTAAAAGGGATTTTGCTCAGTGTTGCTACGCCGTGATAGCCCTTAATGCCGTTAATCGCGACATGTTCATACCCCATTTTATTGATAGATTTAGTCGGAAAGCTGTCATTTGGGCACTTTGTTTCCTGTAAGCAGATAATATCCGGCTTCAGCTTTTTTGCCATTTTGGCCACAAGTTCAATTCTAAGCCTCACTGAGTTGATGTTCCACGTAACGATGCGCATGATTAATATCTCGCTTTAAAAAAATTATTAAAAAAGATTCAGGCTGTTGCCGATAAGGGAGACCGGCCAGCGACCCATCTCGAAAAGTCTGTATCTAAGCATTAGGGGGTGGTTGGCAATTTCTTCATCATCTAAATTAAGTGTCTCTGTGTGTGGGTCAGACTTTAAAACATTGGCGGCATATGCGGCTAGGCTTAGGGCTGCACCATGAACAGCTTGCTGNGCGGCACCTGCGGCGAGATTGCTCAGAGCCTCTGAGGAAGCTTCGTCAGCCATATAAAGCGCCTCTNCCACACAATTTGACACATCTNCTGATAGGCTGGAGGCGAGGTGGGTAAGCATAATGCCGAGCCCCTCTTCACTTATAAGGGTAAGCGCTTCTGTTGCGGCAGCAGCGCGGAACTGCTCTTCAATTTCCCAGGCTTCGCTATTGATGTCCATGCTTTGGGCGGCATCAGCTGCGTCGCGCCAGTCGAGCAAGGGCGCGGGGGATGCCTCTGGCAAACCAAGCCCTTCTAGGTAAAGCGTGATGACCTCGAGGCAATCCTCATCAAGGGGCTCACCGAGATCGGTAAACCAGCTTACACGGGCGGCACGATTGGCGAAGTCACGTAAGGCTGTCAGCGCAGGCAACTCTGCCTCTAGCGCCTCAAGCGCTATATCAGATATTGCGTCTTCATCGGGGTCTCCTATTGGCTCTTCTGAGCCAAGCGGGGGTTCTGATGTGATCAAGGGAACTCCTGACGGGTGAAATTAAAATTTCCTATTGGGGCGGCGGCGTGGCTCATCGAGCTTGAAATCTTTTTTATCAATATTTTCACGATTTTGTAAGTCGTTCAGAATAATCGTGATTGCCTGTCCTTGAGCGTCGACAATATGCCAACTTCTTAAAACTGTCGTTTCCGCCTTACCTTGATAGTTGAAAGTGAGGCGCGCATAGCCTGGGAAGTCTCCTGTTGGGTCCTGCAAAACCATCTCGGCGCCCGTGTCAAACACATCAAGTTTTGCGACATACTGCGCTTTATCGNCGAGTGACCCCTTGCCCCAGAAGATTGGCAGCGGTGTTTGGCTTAGCGGATATCGGTCAGCTTTTTCGCCGGGGACTTCTTGGACCGCCAACCATTTTCCATCTGCGACGACTTTTAGTTTCTGCGGCGGGTCATAATCGAAGCGCATCATGCCCGGCTTCTTCATTAAAAATTTACCAGCGGACGAATTCCCTTGCTGGTCAATTTGCAGAAAAGTGCCTGCCACATTATCCAGTTCGTCCAGATAGGCGGATATGTGATTAATGGCGGTTACATTAGGCTTTTCTTCAGCCTTTAAAGAAGTCTGAGCCGGAAACTCGGGCAGGTTCAGCAATAAAGCTAGGCAGATTGACAGGAGCGTTTTGAAAACTTTCATCAATGCTTCCCTGCGAGGACTTCGCGTTTACCGGCATGATTGGGTTGGCTGATGACGCCCTCTTCTTCCATTTTTTCAATCAGGCTGGCTGCTCTATTATAGCCGATTTGCAATCGCCTTTGAACATAGCTGGTCGACGCGCGGTTATCGCGGGTGACTATTGCAACCGCCTGATCGTAAAGACTGTCACCTGAGGTATCACTTTCCATGCTGCCCATCTCTATAGGGTCGCTATCTTCCGTGACAGCATCAATATAAACTGGCTGGCCTTGTTTTTTAAGAAATGAAACGAGGCCTTCGACCTCATTATCGGAAACAAAGGGGCCGTGCACACGTTGGATGCGCCCGCCGCCTTCCATGAAAAGCATATCGCCCATGCCGAGCAATTGTTCAGCACCCATGTCCCCAAGCACCGTCCGACTGTCAATTTTTGACGTAACCTGAAAGGCAATTCGGCTTGGGAAATTTGCCTTAATCGTCCCCGTTATAACATCAACTGATGGGCGTTGGGTCGCGGTGATAAGATGTACNCCCGCTGCTCGAGCCATCTGGGCTAATCGCTGAACGGCCGCCTCAATTTCTTTGCCGGCGACGAGCATTAAGTCAGCCATTTCGTCAATGACAACAACTATATAAGGAAGTTTCTCGAGATTAATTTTCTCGGTTTCAAACATGGCCTCGCCGGTCTCCGCGTCAAAACCCGTCTGAATTTCGCGTGTTAGCGTCTCGCCCTTATCTATCGCCTCCGCCATACGCGAATTGTAGCCCTCAATGTTGCGTACCTTGATTTTGGACATTTTGCGGTATCTATTTTCCATTTCCTGAACGGCCCATTTAAGTGCCGCAACTGCCTTTTTAGGCTCCGTTACGACAGGCGCAAGCAAATGCGGAATACCGTCATATATTGATAATTCCAGCATTTTAGGGTCTACGAGGATCATGCGGCACTCTTCGGGGGTTAATCGGTACAAGATTGACAAAATCATGGTGTTAATNCCGACGGATTTGCCTGAGCCAGTNGTNCCAGCGACAAGTAAGTGGGGCATTTTNGTCAAATCGCTCAGCACAGGTTCGCCCCCAATGTCCTTGCCGAGGGTCAGGGGCAGTTTCGCATTGCTCTTCTCGAACGCTTCGCTGGATAATATTTCACGAAGGAAAACTGTTTCTCTATTGCTGTTTGGCAATTCGATGCCAATGACATTATGGCCGGGAACGGTGGCAACACGACAGGAAATTGCACTCATGGCGCGCGCGATGTCGTCCGCCAGCCCAACCACGCGGGAGGACCGGATGCCAGCGGCTGGCTCCAATTCATAAAGCGTGACCACTGGACCGGGGCGCACACGTCCAATTTCGCCCTTAATCCCAAAATCCTGTAAAACTGTTTCCAGCAGGCGAGCGTTAGACTCCAAGGCGTCCATGCTGACTTTTTGAGGCGCCCTGCCGCGCGGCTCAGACAACAGTCGAAGGGGCGGCAGGGTGAAGCTGCTTTCTGGCTCTAATGGTAAATTATTTTGCGCCTCTTTGGAGGCTCGGCGGCCTTGGCGGGGCGCGCTTTTTTTCTCAACAGGTATCGGCTTGCGAGATGCCAGCCTTGTCTTCACCGCAGCGGCTTTTGCTTCAAGGCCAGCCGAGGCAGCAGCCTGAGCTTTCCGGGTTTTGAACATGAACCCAAAACCCCTCATTCGCTCTTGAGCGCCCAAAACAAAATTTTTGAAAAATTCTAGTATGGTCGCAATTGCTGACCCAGCTTCTTCAGATGTGTTAGGTTTTTTACTAGTTAACAGGCTTCTCAGTAAGTGGAAAATAGTTGCGAAAATATAAAGCGTTGTTTTGATAAATAGACCGAACCAGCCTGCGGACATTAACGCAAGGCCGAAGCCTGCGAGGCCTAACGATGCTGCAGTCGCCCAAAGCCAGAGCTTGATGGAGCCTGATAAACTAGTAAGCGTGTCTCCTAATAACAGTTCAAGCCAGCTGCCAATTGGCGCGACAAGCGCCTGCCCCAAAACCCCGCCTGCATGCGGCGCAAAGGACTCTGAATGAAGCGGTGCAATTGTTGCCGCTATTGACAATAAAATAATGCCCGAAAGCCAAAGGAAAAATTTAAGTATCGGACGCGCGGCAGACGCATGACGCAAATAGCGCCACCCCAAAGCAGCCACGCCGGGTATGACACCCCAAGACCCGTATCCTGCAAATTGATAAAGTAAATCCGCGATGACGGCCCCGTACGACCCAAGCCAGTTTTCAATATCTATATTGCCGACACGGTTTAGGCTGGGATCAGAAGCGTGATAGCTAAATAAAACAAGCGCCAAAGACAAACCGACTGCCATCAAGATGATGCCGATGACCTCTTGCCCCCGAAAAATTAGGAAGCTGCCCAATCGCCCGCGGAGTTCGCTCAAGGTGCTCATTATTCTTGCCATGTTATTTTATGCCTTCCGCCGACAAAATATCATGCATTCTTGGTAAAGCCAATTTCATCTCAGCCATATCGCCGACAAGTGCGACGCGGATATATTGAGCCCCCGGGTTTTCCCCGTTCACTTCAGCCCCTAGATAGGCGCCCGGCAACACACGGATGCCGCCTTTTTCCCAAAGCAATTTTGTTATTGCCTCACTATCTCCAACATCCAGCCAAAGAAAAAATCCGCCTTCAGGCCTGTAGAAATTATAATTCGCACCAAACACACCCTCCGCCAAGTCAATTTTGTCCTGATAGAGGTTGCGGTTTTCCTGCACATGCGCATCATTCGCCCAGCAAAGCGCCGCTGCTTTTTGGGCAGCAATCGGGCTTTGTGGCGCGGCAAGCATTCTAAGTTTAAGAAATTGCTTCATCAACTCTTCACCACCAACCCCTAAGCCTGAGCGAAGGCCAGGCATGCTGGAGCGCTTGGAAAGAGATTGAAACACCATCAGGTTTTTTAAGCCTTCCACCCTTTGTGCGGCGACATTCAGGGCCGATATGGGGGGAGATGCTTCGTGTCGTCGGTCAAAAATATCAATGTAGCACTCATCCATTATCAACAAAAAATTATGCCGCTCTGCGCGCGCCAACCATTTGTCGAGATAGTCCCAACTAGCTATGGCCCCCTGAGGGTTGGCGGGGCTACACATAAAAACTGCGCGCATTTGATCGAGCGTTTCATCTGACAGCGCAAGCGGGTCGGGAAGAAAGCCATTTTCAGCAACAGCGTTCATATAGAGTGGTGTCGCCCCAGCTAAGAGTGTGGCGGCGGCGTAAAGCTGGTAAAACGGATTGGGCATTGCCATAAATTTTTTATTTGGCCCGTCTGGGGCAACTTGCGCGGCAAGAAACAAGGCCTCACGTGTTCCGGTGGCCGGCAGTACTTGATGTGGCGCACCGTAAATTTCGGGCGACAGCTGAAAACGCCTAGCGAGCCAGTCACGCGCAGAGGTTTGCCATGGCTCAATACCGTTAATAGGCGGGTAGTCACCATAAGATGCGAGGTTGTCGGTCAGGCAATCCAGTGCGAATTGCGGGGGCTTGTGTCTTGGTGAACCAACAGCAAGAGATACGGGGTCTGTCTGGCTGATTGGGGTGTCCAGTAAGGCGCGGAGGCGCGCAAAGGGCGACTCTGACAGCCCGGCGAGAACGGCGTTTTGAGCTGGTTTATCTGGCTTCATGTCACCCTCCTTCACATTTTCTCCACAAACAGACTCTCATAAAAACCCACAAAAAAACCGAGGCAAGCATAACCCGCCTCGGCTGATTTGGTCAAAACCAATTACTAAATGCTGATTAAGCCAGCATTTACTATATGTGTTTTATTTCATGCCGCCCTCCGGCTCGGACTGAATATTATGGACAGCAAGGTCAGCGCCCATAATTTCTTCCTCTTCAGTGAGGCGAATGCCAATAGTTTGCTTAAGCACGCCATAAACGACGAGTCCGCAAATCAAAGCGTACCCGCAACCGACAACCGTACCGATGAGCTGGGATAGGAAGCTGACACCACCAACACCGCCAAACATTTCAAGGCCGAAAATACCTGCTGCAATGCCGCCCCATGCGCCGGCAAGGCCATGCAATGGCCAAACACCAAGAACATCATCAATTTGCCACTTTTCCTGACATAAATTGAAGAAATAAACAAATACAAAGCCACCAATGCAGCCTGTAATAAAGGAACCGATCGGGTGCATAATATTTGATCCTGCGCAAACAGCCACCAGACCTGCGAGTGCGCCATTATGGACAAAGCCTGGATCACCACGCCCGACAATGAGCGCTGCAAGAATGCCGCCGGTCATGGCGAGCAGTGAGTTCATGGCTACTAAGCCCGTTACACCTTCAAGTGACTGAGCAGACATGACATTAAAGCCGAACCACCCGATGCAAAGCATCCATGATCCAAGCGCCAGCCAAGGTATGGATGAGGGTGGGAAAGCCCGACCTCTCTCGCCATATCTGCCTTTGCGCGCGCCAAGCATTAAAACGGCACCTAGTGCTAACCAGCCGCCTACACCATGGACGACAACCGAGCCGGCAAAGTCGTTAAAAGCGAAGCCAAAAGTCGACTCGAGCCAAGATTGGAAGCCAAATTTTCCGTTCCAAATGATGCCTTCAAAAAATGGATATATTATCGCGACGATGATCGCCGACGCTGCTAATTGCGAACCAAACTTGGCACGCTCGGCAATTCCGCCAGAAATAATTGCCGGAATGGCCGCGGCAAATGTTAACAGGAAGAAAAATTTAACCAATGAGAGGCCCTGTCCATCAAAGCCTGTGCCCGCACCGCCTTGAATAGTTGCCGCACTCGCGAAAAAGTTGATTCCATACGCAACGCCATAACCAATTAAAAAATAGGCAACTGTTGAAATAGCAAAGTCTGATATGATTTTGACCAGGGCGTTGACCTGGTTTTTTTTACGAACAGTTCCAACTTCTAAAAATGCAAATCCGCCATGCATGGCAAAAACCAATATGGCACCAATAAGCAAAAAGAAGACGTCACCGCCCAATTGCGATTGAGACATGTTCTCCTCCATTATAATTATCTCAGATATAACCAAAGCAAGATGTATGCCAGAAACCTTGACTAACCCACTGATATTACTGACATAATTATGCCTAAATTAGATGAGCATTCCTATTTGCGTAAAATTTAATCATTTACAGATTATTCG
>NYTN01000003.1 GCA_002683515.1 Rhodobiaceae bacterium | reverse complement strand
GGATTAGCAAAATCAGGCCGGGGTGGATTTAACATGACACATGGTGCCACAATGGGCGGTCCTGTCCTTACCAGTGTGATTGCACGTGCCGGTGTTGCACCGGGAGCACTTGCAGCCGTGGTAATGGGCTGCGGTTATCCTGAAGGTGCAACCGGCCAGAATGTTGCGCGTCTTGCTGCAATGCGCGCCGGCTGTCCGGATACAGTCAGTGGCGTTACAGTGAATCGCTTTTGCTCATCTGGCCTTCAAACGATTGCGATGGCGGCAGGTCAAATATTGACTGAAGATGTNCCTATGGCAATTGGCGCGGGTGTCGAGTCGATCTCCCTAGTCACTATGCAGGGTCCGAATATGAATAATTTCACCGAGGACAGCCTGATGGAAACGCATCCGGCTCTTTGGATGCCCATGATTGAAACGGCTGACATTGTAGCTGAGCGTTATAATGTGTCCCGTGAGTCACAAGACGAATATGCGTTGCAAAGCCAGCAACGGATGGCAGCTGCCCAGGAAGCCGACCTTTTCAAAGATGAGATCGTGCCAATGGAAACCAAAATGAAAGTTGTTAATAAAGAGACAGGCGAAGAGAGCATTGTTGAGGCGGTTGTTGATCGTGATGATTGTAACCGTCCGGGAACAACGCTTGAGGGCCTTTCTTCCTTAAAACCCGTTCGCGGCGAGGATAAATTCATCACCGCGGGGAACGCCTCACAATTATCTGATGGTGCGGCGGCAGTATTGGTAATGGAAGCAAAAGAAGCCGAGAAGCGGAACCTTGAGCCACTCGGCGCTTTCCGAGGTTTTGCCGTAGCTGGTTGTGCGGCTGATGAAATGGGTATTGGTCCTGTTTTTGCCGTTCCACGTCTGTTGGAACGCAAAGGCCTGAAAGTTGACGATATTGACCTTTGGGAACTGAACGAAGCTTTTGCGAGTCAGGCGCTCTACAGCAGAGATCGCCTAGGTATTGATAATGAAAAGCTAAACGTCAATGGCGGTTCCATTGCCATTGGACACCCATTTGGTATGACAGGTGCGCGACTAGTAGGTCATGCGCTTTTGGAAGGCAAGCGACGTAAGGCCAAAAATGTAGTTGTCACAATGTGTATTGGCGGCGGCATGGGTGCGGCAGGGTTGTTCGAAGTTTATTAATTATAGCAAGAGATTAATGTGTGGTGCAAAATTGCCACACATTAATAAACTCTGAAACTTTTAGTTTCATTAAATTTATTTTCGGTTAATTAATTAAAGTAAATATGGTTGAATATCATCAATTATTTAAAATTTGGGGGGATCTCGATGCGAGACAACACTTTATTTAAATTTGGTATAACTTTTTTTACCGGTTTGTTTGCAATATCCGGTTTGGCTGTTGCTCAAGTTGACGAAATTATCGTTAGCGCACAAAAGAGGGAGACAGCACTTGTTGATACTCCTGTGTCTGTTGCAGTTATAACTTCTAGAGATCTNGAATTAACTGAAGCAAANGATCTTTCAGAGCTTCANTTTTCTGTTCCTTCTGTAAAGTTTACCCAAAATCAAAATGCATTGAATAATACCGTTTTTATTAGGGGTTTTGGTAATGGTACTAACAATCCGGGNATTGAGCCTTCTGTTAGTATTGTTGTTGATGGAGTTTCCAGAACAAGAAATCAGTCAGCCCTAAACGACTTGATAACTATTGAACAGGTTGAAGTTATTAGAGGACCGCAATCCACACTTTTTGGTAGATCTTCTTCAGCAGGTGTTATCAACATCAAAACAATGCTCCCTGAGGATGAATTTGGAGGCAAGGTATCTTTGACAGGTGGTAACGATAGTCACAAAAAGATATCAGGAACCTTAACAGGTCCATTGTCTGACACTACATCATTTAGACTCTCAGCCTCAAAAAATGAGAGGGATGGATATCTGACCAATACCTTAACTGGTAACGATGTAAATAATCGAGATAGATACGCTATTCGCGGTCAAATCTTCTCCGACTTATCCGATGAACTTACAATGCGTATTATCGCAGACTATGANTCTTTAGACGAAGTTTGTTGCGGTATTGCTCAAATTAATTCTGGTCTTGTAGACGGAGCACTTCTCCAAGCTGGTATTTTAGCTGCTCGTCCACCAGTTGGGACACATTCTGGAATATTTGGGGCAAACTTTGATCCTTCATCGAAAGCTGAAGGTAGAGGAATATCAGCTCAATTTGATTTAGATCTTGGGTCAACAACATTCACATCAATCACCTCTTATCGCGAGAATGATTTTGCGGCCAGCGCTGATGTTGATTTTCTTCCTGCCGATATTTTAATCGAGTCAGTCGATTATACTTTCGAGACATTTACTCAAGAATTTCAACTTAAATCAGATGACTCCGGTGATGTAAGGTGGTTAGTCGGGGGATCTTATCTGGATGAAGANATTGTGAATGATAGATCAGTTTTATTTAGAGATACTGCAGGTATTCGAAATGTAGCTAATACTCTGTTAGCAATTCAAGGAGCTCCAAACCTCACTCAAATCGCTGGACTGGTTGGTACTGGTGCTATTCAACAAGTAGCTGCTTTACCTAGTGCAACACAGGCAGCTGCTGGATTTGCTAATCCTGCTACGGGAGGCGGATTATTTGTGGATGCTAATGGTGCTCCAGTAGGCGCCCTAGGCGCGTTGACTCACCCAGCATTTGCTCCAACCCTAGCTGGTTTAGTTGCTACTTTTACTGGCACTAGCATAGCTGACTCATGGTTTGTGGCTGGTCAAGGTATTCAAAGCACTGATTTCGATGTAAATACTGAAACTCTTCAGCTCTATGGGCAATTGGATTGGGATGTTACTGAAAATTTAACTATTGATTTTTCCGCAGCATATATTGATGATAAGAAGACTGTTGTCAGTAATGTTAGTATAATTGATAACTTCTCTACAGTACCTGTTGTCTTAGACCCTGCTACTGCAGCCTTAACAGTTCTTCAGTTTTTCCCTCAGTTTCCTAACTACCCGAACGCATCTGAGGACGGGGTGTTTGAGTCAAGTGATGTAACGACTTCAACTAAGCTTATTTATTCATTGGATGATAACACAAATGTGTACGCTAGTTACTCAACTGGATTTAAGCCTATCTCGGTGAGTGTTTCTACTGATCCAGCTATGTACGCTGGTCAGACTTTTGACCCATCGAGATACTATGCTGAACCAGAAGAAGTTACTCTTTATGAATTTGGAATTAAGAAGCAGTTGGATAATGGCTACATTAACGTAACAGCTTTTAGCCAATCTATTGAAAACTTCCAAAGTAACAACTTTGCTGGTACTGGATTTAATCTCGCCAACGCTGAGGAACAAAAAAATATTGGTATTGAATTAGACACCATGATTGCCCTTAGTGAAAATTTCTTTACAACACTGGCAGTTCAATACATTGATGCTGAATTTGTAAAGCACACCTTTGGTACTTGTGACCGCACAGCCTCTGGGGATCCCTCTGATGACTGTGCTCCTGGAGAAAGATTCAGAGATATAAGTGGAACAACTCCAGCTAGTATTCCTGATTTATCATTTTCTTTAACAGGAAACTATAGATTTGACGTATCAGAAAATACTGATGGTCTCTTCAGACTTGAATATTTTCACGAGGCCGAGCACCAAGCAACGGATACGGTTTCCAAAGCTATTGCTCCACGTAGTGTTGATATGATTAACGCTGCATTAAATTTCACTAATAGAGATAATGGTTTCTCCGTAACTCTATGGGGCAGAAATATTAATGATGATGAATTCATACAAACAGCATTTAACGTACCAGGCTCTGATGCTCAGGCTGCATATCCTGCACCCGGAGCGATATATGGTCTTACAGTAGCTAAAGAATTCTAAGTTAGCTTTAAAACAGATATTATAAGGGCGGCTTTTGAGCTGCCCTTTTTTTTTAATTTATTAAATCTTTACAGATTAATTTAAGTCGCCAAATTATATCAATAATTTAAACTGTTTTTGGAGAAATAATTTGTCGCATATCAATAATAACCCGTCGCAGATTTCACAAACAGATACGGGGTCACGCATGAGCAGTCATCTGCTTCTTGCACTTTTGACCTTCATTAATATTCTGAATTTTGTCGATAGACAACTCATTGCAAGCTTTGCGAATGATATTAAACCAGATTTGGATTTGAATAATTTCCAATATAGTTTGCTAACTGGTTTTTCTTTCATTCTGTTTTACTCAATAGTGGGTCTGTTTATGGGAACACTTGCCGATAGGTTGCACAGACCACGGCTTCTCGCATTTGGGCTTGGTTTGTGGAGTTTGTTAACGGCGTTTTCTGGTATGGCGAAAAGCTTCACAGCCATGCTTATACCGCGGATGTTGATTGGTGTGGGAGAAAGTGTCGCCACGCCTACGTCGCTTTCGATTTTATCGGACAGATACAACAAGGAAGAATTAGGTATCGTATCTGCAATTTATTATCTGGGTGTGCCGCTTGGGATTGCTGCCAGTCTTTTAATTGCGGGATATATTGGCCCGTTAATTGGCTGGCGTACATGTTTTCTACTTATTGGGGGGGCTGGCGTAGTCATTGCTTTGTTCCTATTATTTTTGCCTGAAACGCCGCGCCTTGATCTCGCCTCGGACTCTCAAAAAGTTGAAAAAATGCCATTTAGAGAGATTTTTTCAAATATTATGAGGCTGATAAAGCAATACGACTCGTTACGCTATGTCATCATTGCGGGTGTTATGTTCCATTTTATGTTGGGGGCAGCTGCCTTTGAGCAACTCTGGTTGGTACAGGAAAGAGGTTTCGAGAAATCCGATATTCTTGTGAAGTCAGGTTGGATTGCGGTTTTTGCCGGCATTATGGGTAATCTTTCAGGTGGTCTACTTGGTGATATCTGGCAGAAAAAAACCAATAGTGGACGACCCATGTTTTTATTTTGGGCATTTCTTATATTATTACCCATTGGTCTGATATATCGCGTAGCTGACCCGAATGCTCCAATTTTTTGGGTTGGGATGTTGGTCGCTTATTTTCAACTGGGTCTCGTATACGGTCCCAGTTTCTCGACAGTGCAGGAATTATCACCCCCCAGATACAAAGCAACACTGATTGCTTTTTACATCTTAACCATGAATCTCATCGGCCTTGGTGTTGGTGGGACGCTTGCTGGTATTATGGCAGATGTTCTCTTTAATAATAATGTTGCAGAACCATACACGATCACGCTGATTGTTTTCTCTGTGCTGGCTGCGTCGGGTATTCCTTTACTTTATATTTCTGGAAAACGGTTTTTTGCAGACCGTGTTCATCTGTTGAATAGCCTTGATAAATAACACACCTTATCAACACTATTTGAATTTACTTCACATATTAAAGAAAGTATATCGTATGAAGATTTGATTTTTAAATAATTAGAGTAAACAAAATGCAAAATCGTAAAGTTATTAATGATTTACACGTTGATGAACTCTTAGTTGATTTCGTCGCTAATGAAGCCACTCAAGGGCTAGATATTTCAGCAGAGCAATTTTGGAAATCCTTTTCAAATATTCTATCGAAACATACCCAGATTAATAAAGAATTGCTGGCAAAGCGTGATGCATTGCAAAAACAAATTGATGACTGGTTTGCCAGTCGTGCAGGACAGGAATTTGATGCGGCCGCCTATCGTGAGTTTCTTGAAAATATTGGCTATCTATTGCCCGAGGGTGATGTCTTTTCCATTGAGACGGGTAATGTGGATCCTGAAATTACTGATATTGCCGGTCCCCAACTTGTTGTACCGGTAAAAAATTCCAGATATGCGTTGAACGCTGCAAATGCACGATGGGGCAGTTTGTATGACGCTTTTTACGGTACAGATGTCATCTCCCGTGAAGGTGATTTAGCACCTGAGGGCATTTATAATCCTGTTCGTGGCGGAGAAGTTATTAAGCGCGCCAAAGCTTTCCTCGATGATTTCGTCGGACTTGAAAATGCGAGCCATGCTGATGTTACAGCCTATCAAATTATGGATGGCGTAGTTCAGGCAACTCTCCCATCTGGCGATATGACAGGTCTTGTATCGCCTGAAAAATTTGTCGGCTATCAAGGTTCTGCAGATGCTCCAACTTCTCTTTTGTTATGCAACCATGATCTGCATATCGACATAATCATTAATCGTGAGCATCCGATTGGTCGAGATGACCCAGCAGGCATTGCAGATGTCGAACTAGAGTCAGCGGTAACAACGATTATGGATTGTGAGGACTCCGTAGCGGCAGTGGATGCCGAAGATAAGGTAGAGACTTATCGAAACCTGCTTGGCTTGTTAAGAGGTGATCTCGCTTGCGACATGGTTAAAGGCGGTAAAACAATCACGCGGTCGTTGAACAAGAACCGCGTTTACATGACTGCTAATGGTGCGCCCATGACGTTGCGAGGGCTGAGCCTTATGCTTATCCGAAATGTCGGACATTTAATGACCAATCCCGCCATTGTTGATGCAGATGGTAATGAAATACCCGAAGGCATTATGGATGCACTGATGACCGGCCTATTGGCTTGGCACGATTTAAACAAAGCTGATGCCGCCGCAAAAAATAGCCCTGCCGGTTCGGTCTATATTGTGAAGCCGAAAATGCATGGGCCTGAAGAAGTGGCTTTTTGTAATCAGCTTTTTGCTGATGTGGAAGCAGAGCTTGGCCTCAAGCCGCTAACGTTAAAAATTGGAATTATGGATGAGGAACGCCGAACGACTCTAAATCTCAAAGAATGTATCCGCTCAGCCAAACAGCGTGTGATTTTTATCAATACAGGTTTTCTTGACCGCACAGGTGACGAAATTCATACATCCATGATGGCCGGACCAATGATCCGTAAAGCGGATATGAAAGCGTCGTCATGGCTGACTGCTTATGAAGATTGGAATGTGGATGTCGGGCTTGAATGTGGGCTTCAAGGCAAGGCTCAGATTGGCAAAGGCATGTGGGCAATGCCGGATTTGATGGCGGATATGCTGAATACCAAAATTGGTCACCCAAAAGCTGGAGCTGATTGTGCATGGGCACCGTCGCCGACTGCAGCAACTATTCATGCGCTTCATTATCACATGGTTGATGTGGATGCGGTTCAAGACACTCTAGCGTCGCGCCCACGTGCTGCAATTGAAGATATTTTATCCATTCCGGTTGCCGAGCGCACAAATTGGGGTGAGGCGGAAATTCAGCAGGAATTGGATAATAATGCACAAGGTATTCTTGGTTATGTTGTGCGATGGGTTGAACAAGGTGTTGGCTGTTCTAAAGTGCCGGATATACATAATGTCGGCTTGATGGAAGACCGCGCAACGCTGAGAATTTCCAGCCAGCATATGGCAAACTGGTTACATCATGGTGTTGTCGATGAGGCGCAGGTCATGGAAACCATGAAACGCATGGCCTCTGTCGTGGATGGCCAAAATGCGGGTGATCCTGAATATAAGCCAATGGCGGATAATTTTGAGGGTAGTATTGCTTTTCAGGCTGCATGTGATTTGGTGTTGAAAGGTAAAGAACAGCCTAGTGGATATACTGAGCCTCTCTTGCATCAAAGAAGACTGGAATTTAAAGCCTTATAAGTCTAGGTAATATTAAAATGCTGTTCTGCGACTTATTACGCTGAAGGTGAGAGCCGCGAGCCCACTACATGCTGATAAGGCGAGTAGTCCTGTCATGGTTCGAGATGCCCCTATAGGGGTGACGCCGAGTAGAGTGTTCATCAATGTCAGAGCGGTAATGGCTGAAATAATACCTGCCGTGACGTCTATCAAATACCTGTTAAGGGTTAAAAATTTTGATACTAGCGCAGCCACAATAAGGGAAATTATCAAGCCAACCCCAAATATGGTTGAGTAGAGCGGAGAAAGATTCACCAGATTGTGACTAATTGTTGCTAGCCATACATTATTCGGCACATCAACACCCATGGAAATGATTTCCATCATGGCAAAAATGGTTACCAATGTAATGCCCAGAAGGTTTAATACCATCATTGCTGGAACAAAGGCGTAGATGAGTTTTAAAATTGTCTTTATAATCTGTGTCATAATTATCCTTTAATATGTACAGACGTAATTTATATCCAGAAATATGATTAATATGAAATATCTTGCAAGAATAATTTTAGCTTTTTTCTTTTTTGGCGTTTGGGTTTTTGAGCAATCGGCATCCGCAGGTAATTACCGTTTGGTGAAAATCACTGATGAACTGGATAACCCCTGGGGACTGGCTTTCCTTCCTAACGGTGATTTGCTGGTGACGGAGCTTTCAGGCTCTCTCAGACGCGTTAGTGATGGCAAGGTATCTGATCCTATCCGAAATGTTCCAGATGTCCTTTATGAGGGGCAGGGAGGTTTGATGGATGTTGTTCTGCACCCAGATTTCGCTTCGAATAATCTTGTCTTCCTTACCTATGCTGCTGGGACATCCGATGCCAATCATTTAGTTTTAATGAGCGCCCGCCTTGAGAATGATGCGCTTGTGAACCCCGAAACACTTTATAAAACCCAAAATCGTAATCGCCCTGTGCATTATGGTGGCAGATTTGTGTTTTTAAACGATGGGACAATTATCCTGACGCATGGTGATGCTTTTGATGAGCGAGAAAAGGCGCAGGATTTAAGTTCCAGCACAGGAAAAATTCTGCGTCTGACCGAAACCGGTGGAGTACCTTCTGATAACCCATTTGTTAGCCAATCCGGTGTAGAGCCGGAAATTTTCAGCTATGGGCATCGGAATGCTCAGGCGGTCGTCTATGACCCGGTATCAAACAAGATTTATACGCATGAGCACGGTCCACGCGGCGGTGATGAGCTTAATTTGATGCGCCCCGGTGTGAATTATGGCTGGCCTGCAATTACTTATGGAATTGATTATAGTGGGGCAAAAATCTCGCCTTATACGTCCTTGCCGGGCATGGAACAGCCTTTGACTTATTGGGATCCCTCAATTGCGCCATCGGGTATGACCCTTTATCAAGGCGATATGTTCCCCGAATGGCAAGGGGATTTGTTTATGACCAGCTTAAGGTTTAAGAATGTTTATCAGATAGATATGCAGGACGGGAAGCCCGGCGCCCAACAAACGCTGTTTGAGGACATAAATGAACGGCTACGGGATATCCGCACTGCCCCCGATGGGAGCTTATATATACTCGCTGAGGGCGAGAATGGTGCTATCTGGCAGGTTTTACGTAAATAGCGGGCAATAAGGGTAGACGTTTCACTGCATCTGCCTTATAAAATCTCAACAATTCTATGGAGTTTAAAAATGGCTGTTCCAAAGCGAAAAACGACACCGTCCAGACGCGGTATGCGACGTGCTTCTGATGCGCTGAAAAACCCTACCTATGTAGAAAATCCAGATAGCGGGGAATTACATCGCCCACATCATATTGATTTGAAAAGTGGCATCTATCGTGGACGTCAGGTTATTGAGCCAAAAGATTAAGTATCAATAACTTTCTCAGATTTATGAATTTCTGAAATCGCCTGCATTGCGGGCGATTTTTCTTTTGGCAGACCATTTATTTCTACTACTGGGACTGCACCTGTAAGACTGTTACAAATAAATATGTAGTCAGCTTCTTGAACCTGAGCCAGTGTCAGGCTTTCTTCTCTTATTGGTGCGTCATCTAGTTTGCCCATATTTAATATTTCCCCCCGAATAATGCCATCCAGTGTCCCATCACTTGTCGGTGGGGTAATCCAATTATTATTCTTAAAAATAAAAATATTTGATGCGGCGGCACAGCTCACAAGCCCTGCTTCATTCAGCATCAAAGCTTCATCAGCACCCGCTATAATAGCCTCTTTTCTGGCGAGGATATTATCCATGTAGGAAAGTGATTTAATCCGGCTTGTTAGGTTATCAGAAGGGCGGCATAGAGTGCTGACATGCAAAGTTACGGACTTTGGTGGTGGTGGGCAAGGAGCGGCTGTTATGAACCAGGTTGGTTGTGCATCCGGATTAATTGCAAGGCCGCGCCCTCCATTGCCGCGACTGACGGACAGCCTCAAAACAAAGGGCTGTAATTGGTTATTATTTTCCCCATCAGTTTCACCATGCATGTGATTGATAAGTTCTTGGCAGACTCTCAGGATGTCATTTGGTGAATAGGGAATATTGATATCAATAAGGTCGAGCGCCGAGATTAAACGTTGCCAGTGTTGATTAAAATACACCACACCCGTGCCGGTTGCATAAAGAGTCTCAAAAACTCCATCACCAAGGAGAAAACCTCTATCTGACGAAGAGATTTTTCCGGAATCCTCAAAATTACCGTTTAGCCATATCATGTCTTATCCAGCCTTAATCATTTCCGGCATTTCATCAGATGAAAAAGCATTATGTATAATACCTGCACAAACGAAAAAATTGGAAAGCAGGTGATGCCCATTTTGCGTTAAAATGCTTTCAGGATGGAATTGATAGCCGTAAACCTTATCGACATCATTTGCTAACGCCATCACAACCCCATCAAGAGAATGTGCAATTTCAATCAATCCTTCAGGTGTATGAGTGACGCAAAGTGCATGATAGCGTGCGGCTTCAAACGGCATCGGGAGATTGTTGAATAAAGCATGATGCTCGTGATGGATTTTATCAGATACCCCATGACGCGGGTGTGGCGCGCGATAAACTGTACCGCCATAGGCTACGGCAATCGCCTGATGCCCTAGACAGACACCAAGTATAGGAATTTTTCCGCGAAAATAGCGCACTAGGTCAATGCTGATACCTGCCTTTTCAGGCGTAGCAGGGCCGGGTGAGATAATTATGGCTTCAGGATTTAGTTGTTCAATAGCGTTAATATCAATCGCGTCATGACGCACAACCACACGGTCAAGGCCAAGCTCTCCTATATAGCGCGCCAAGGTATGCACAAAGCTATCATAATTATCAATCAGTAAAATCATGNTGATATTTTCTCATCTCCTCGTGTCTCAGCTTCAGCACCGATGGCTGTTATAAGCCCACGGGCTTTGTCGAGTGTTTCGAGATATTCCGCTTCGGGTTGACTGTCAGCAACAATTCCGCCGCCTACTTGGAAGGTGATTTTTTTGTCACGGATTATAGCGGTTCTGATNAGAATATTTGTGTCCATTGTGCCATCAAAACCTATATAGCCCAGTGCGCCTGTGTAAGGCCCACGGATGCAATTCTCAAGCTCGGCGATAATCTCCATGGCACGGATTTTCGGGGCGCCAGATATTGATCCACCGGGAAAACAAGCNTCAAGCAAATCCGGTGGTNTCATGCCACNGCGGAGCTTGCCTGAGATTATAGATACCAGATGATGAACTGTTTCAAAGGTCTCAGGTTGGCACAGAGCAGAGACTTTCATACTGGCATCCTCGCATACCCGCGATAAATCATTGCGTAGGAGGTCAACAATCATCACATTTTCTGCTCGGTCTTTGTCACTGGTTTTAAGTTCTTCCAGCAAAGCTTTGTCAATTATAGGATCTTCACTTCGAGGACGCGTGCCCTTAATCGGGCGTGTTTCTACACGCTGATGATTACATTCTAGAAACCGTTCAGGTGAGGCTGATGCCAGCACCCAGTTGCCGAAATTTGCATATCCGGCAAAAGGCCCCGGCGAAATATGCCGTAGTCGCGCATAATAGGTTAATGGCGTGTCATCCGAGGCAAGGTAGCCGCTAAATCTGTGGGATAAATTCGCCTGAAAAATATCGCCGGCATGAATGAAATCGATGACTTTTTGTACCCGTGATTTAAATACAGAGGCTTCTAGATCGGCAGTTATATTGCCATCGTTTTTGCTGGATGCTGGAAAATGTGCAGGAGGCACATTGGGCAGCCCATGAAGGTTCTTTTTTAAGTTTTCAATTTTAAGGCGGGCGAGATTACTGCGTTCTGCGGCGCTATGGGCTGGAAACCCTGTCGAAAAGACAAAACAACGCTGCTTCTGGTGGTCAAAGCCGAGCACGAGATCATAAAAACCAACTGCCATATCAGGAAGTTTCGTATCGTCAATAGCATAGGGTGGTTCATGCGGTGGCAAATTTTCAAGACTCTGCGCTAAGTCATAACCAAATAGACCCGCTGCGCCGCCCTTAAATGGGGGGGCGTCGGGGCAACGCATTTCTAGCCCTGTCCAGTCTTCTTGCCATTGCGCCAGTTTGGTTTTTAGAAGAGCGAAAGGGTTCTCAGGCGGGTTTTTAAGCGTCAAAGTCTCAAATGGATTATGCATGATAAAGCTATAACGTCCGGCGGGATGTTGCGTGTTAGCGGAGTCCAGCCATATGGCATAGGGTGTTTCTGCAATTGCTGAGAAATAAGCAAGTGGGTCAACCCAAGGGAGTTCTTCGGCAATCGCACCGCTCGCCATTATGTGTGTCTCGACCATTATGTCCCGATCGTGATATTTTCTACTGGCATGACATTNAAGCCTTAAAAACTATCTTTCAGCTTACGGATTTCGGCAAATACATCGACGATATCAGCACCTAACATGCCCAAATGATTTTGAATTGCTGGGTCTCCCGCGCGCAAAAATGGATTAGTGGCAAGTTCAACAGCAATAGAGGCAGGAACGGTAGGTTTATCTTCGGACCGAAGGGTTTTAATGCCCTCAATGCGGTCGACAAGGTTTTGATTGTCTGGGTCAACCGTCACTGCAAACCGGGCATTGGCCTCGGTATATTCATGGGCGCAATAAATAAGCGTCTCAGGCGGAAGGTTNGCTATTTTTTTGAGTGATGACCACATTTGTTGCGGTGTGCCTTCAAACACCCGCCCGCAACCGAGCATGAATAATGTATCGCCAACAAAAGCATAGCTACTTTCAAAGAAATAATAGGCAATGTGTCCCATTGTATGCCCGCCGACATTGAGAATTCTTATCTNTTCACNACCCAGTGAAATCATATCCCCATCATCAAGAGCNTCGTCTAATCCCGGGATTTTGTCAGCCTCACCAGCTGGGCCAAATATTTTACATCCGGTTTTTTCTTTCAATTCCAAATTGCCACCAATATGGTCGTAATGATGATGAGTGTTGAAAATGGCAGTAAGACCCCAGTCTCTGTCTGCCAATGCAGCGAGCAGAGGCGCAGCATNGGGTGTATCAATACTCGCGGTTTCTCCGCTGGCTGCGTGATGCACCAGATAGCCATAATTATCATTCAGACAGGGAATTTGGATAATCTCAATTTCTTGCGTCATATTTTCACCTTGTTTGAGTTAATTTAGCCTGTCTGTAAGCATTTTTCCATTTGTTCTGCTAAGTTATTTATATGCGCTTTGACATTCTGGATTTGAAAGAGTTTTACGCCGGGAAAATCGGGCAGCTTGCGCTTGAGTTATTGTCTGAACGGCTGGTTGAAAGATGGCCGTCGTTGAAAGATCAACGCCTGTGTGCGATTGGCTATGGATTGCCTTATATCGAACGCATCTGGCCGGAAGATAACGCTACCGCCCTTATGCCCGCCACTATGGGTGTTATGCCTTGGCCGGAGGGTAAGGAGAATAAAACAGCCCTGGTTAATGAGGTGCATTTGCCCCTAGCTGATAATTCGGTTGATTGTGTTTTGATTATTCATGCACTTGAGGGGACATACGATCCTGAGACCATGATGCATGAACTGTGGCGCGTTCTGGTGCCTGGAGGGCGTGTGCTTATTGTTGTGCCATCTCGGAGTGGCATCTGGGCACGACGAGATGTTACACCCTGGGGCAGTGGGCGCCCCTTTAGTCGCCGTCAGCTAAGGCATTTATTACGCGATGCCGGTTTTTCTCCTTTGATTTGGACCGCGTGTCTTGCCGCCCCACCTATGCGCTGGTCGCCAATGGCGCGTATTGCTAAATTTATAGAACGCCCAATGCGGCTTGCTTTACCGCAACTATGTGGTTTGAATATTGTTGAAGCCCAGAAGCTGGTCTACGCCCCTGTTAATCGCGCTAGAAGTCGATCATTTGTGCTGAAGCCGGTATCAAGGCCGGCGCTTATACCGCGCATGGATAAGTTTTAAATTTACTTCTCAATATGAGAAGAGACAACGAACAAAGCTTGCTCTGCGACTAAATTCATGATGGGCCCTGCAGAACTTTCCACATGTTTGATTTTATCGTTTGAGAGTATGAAACTTTTTTCGATTTTTAAATCCAGCTCATCACACAGGCCAATAAAATCCTCAATCGTGCAGAGATGAATATTCGGCGTATTATACCATTGTGCATCCAGTGTGGATGTTACGGGCATACGGCCTTTAAACATGAGATAAAATCTCACGCGCCAATTTGCAAAATTTGGGAAAGATACAATGAGCTTTTTGCCAATTCGTGCCAATTCCTTCAGAACTGAGTCCGGACGTTGGGTGGCCTGCAGTGTTTGGCTTAATATGGCATAGTCAAAACCATTATCAGGGAAGTGTTTGAGGTCTCTATCTGCATCGCCTTGAACAACTGAAAGACCTCGCGCCACGCAAGCGTTCACACCGGCTTGAGATATTTCAACACCACGCCCGTCAATATTTTTTTCTAATTTCAAGAGGTCAAGTAAATCCCCTTCTCCACAACCAATATCCAGCACCCGAGATTCACTCGGAATGAGATCGCAAATAAGTTGTAAATCCTTCCGACCAGAAATACTTGTTGATGAAGCGTTGCCCTCACTCATGCCAGCCCTCGGTCTTTGGAGACGGAACTCAGAAATCCATTCAATGTTTTAAACATTTCTGGCTCATCAAGCAAAAACGCATCATGCCCTTTATCGCTTTCTATTTCGACAAAGCTCACATTTGCCCCGGCGGCATTAAGCGCGCGCACAACATGGATGCTTTCAGATGTTGGAAATAGCCAGTCACTGGTGAAGGAGACAACGCAGAAGCGGGTATATGAATTGGTAAATGCTTCCGCGAGCTTACCATTATGTTCCGCCGCAATATCAAAATAATCCATGGCACGGGTGATGTAGAGATAGCTATTGGCATCAAAGCGTTCCACGAAAGTGAAACCCTGATGGCGCAGATAACTCTCAATTTGGAAATCAGCTTCAAAGCCATAGCTCAGGGCGTCACGGTCTTGGAGGTTGCGTCCAAATTTCCGTGTTAAGGCAGTTTCTGACAAATAGGTAATATGTGCTGCCATGCGTGCGACTGCCAGACCTTTTCGAGGTTGTGTTTTCTCTGCATGATAATTGCCGCCATGCCAGTCAATATCTGCCATAATGGCCTGACGCCCTACCTCGTGAAAAGCGATGTTTTGAGCTGAATGGCGGGCAGAACCGGCAATGGGAATAGCGCTGAATACTTTTTCAGGGAATGAATTGGCCCACTCCAACACTTGCATTCCGCCCATAGACCCGCCAATGACTGTCAATAGGGTGTCGATACCCAATGCGTCGAGCAATTTTTCTTGCGCGCGCACCATATCTGTAATTGTAATAACCGGAAAATCTGT
>NYTN01000002.1 GCA_002683515.1 Rhodobiaceae bacterium | reverse complement strand
CCTCTATCTTCATCGGCGATTAATTCAAGCGAGCGTTGTAAAATCCGCCCTCTATTTGCTGCGTTTCCAACTTTCTGACCAAACAAATCAAGCAAGATGTTTTCTGCATGCATCCGAACCAGCACGGGCTCATCTGTCGAAATATCACCTTTAATAAGCGCAATGTGCTCTTCATTTTCGATAACATTTTTAAAAACCACCGCTTTAAAATCGATATCACCCAAAAGTTTAACATCTTCTTCAAATATACGCTCCACCAGCGTATCGTGGCGACGGCGATACGCTATTAAATCCGAAATTGTGCCAAGTTTAAGGCCATGAAGTTGAGCGAACTGAACCAAATCTGGTAAGCGCGCCATGCTGCCATCATCATTCATAATTTCACAAATCACCCCGGCTGGATAAAGTCCGGCGAGACGCGCTATATCAACTGCCGCTTCAGTATGTCCGGCACGCACAAGCACACCGCCCGGCTTCGAAACAAGAGGAAATACATGTCCTGGTGAAACTATGTCTGTGGCATTTTTCGTTGGATCAATCGCAACCGATACCGTATGGGCACGGTCATGGGCTGAGATACCAGTAGAGATACCTTCTCGCGCTTCTATTGAAACAGTAAAAGCTGTCTGGTGGCGTGATTGGTTCTGCGAGGACATGAGTGACAAATCTAGCTGAAGTGAACGTTCTTCAGTAAGAGCAAGACAAATCAGCCCGCGCCCATATTTTGCCATAAAATTGATCGTCTCAGGTGTAACCATTTGAGCGGGCACAACCAAATCCCCCTCATTTTCACGATCTTCAGCATCGACGAGAACAATCATCTTGCCATTACGAACATCTTCAATGATTTCTTCAGTCGTGGAGAGATATTGTCCAAATTCTGACATCTGACCTTCCTTTTCGCTTGCGGGTGAAAATACACCCATTTGCGNATTAATCGTTTACTTCTTTTAATCTGGCGACATATCTGGCCAGCACATCAATTTCAATATTGATTAAATCGCCGGATTTGGATTGTCCCCAAGTTGTGACCGCTTGTGTATGAGGAATCATATTTACTCCAAAATTATTCCCACGCACTTCATTCACTGTCAAAGACGTTCCATCCATAGTAATTGAGCCTTTTGAAGCGATAAACATAGCAAGCCTTTCAGGTGCAGCAAATACGAAACGCAGACTGTCGCCATCCGGTTCAATTGATTTAATCTCGGCGATCCCGTCTACATGGCCCGACACAATATGCCCGCCAAGTTCATCACCCATTTTTAATGCACGTTCAAGATTAAGCTTAGTTCCAACCNCCCATTTCTTTGCGGTTGTTACATTCAGTGTTTCTGCCGAAGCTTCCACAGCAAATCGTGGTGAAGGAGTTTCCATCTTCTCAATCACTGTCAAACATACCCCTGAACAAGCTATCGAGGCGCCAATATCAATACCTTGAGTGTCATAGGATGTTTCGATGACATATCGAGTATCCCCCATTTGAGTAACTTCGAGGATTGTGCCGACATCTGAAATTATTCCGGTAAACATAAGCCCACTTCCAATTCGATAATATACTTAAACCACTTTAATCAAAATTTGGCTTTACTCTGCGGTAGAAAAATACAGTATCCTTTGCATCTTCATTAGCAGACACAATATTAGTTATATCAGTCGGCCAAATTTCAACCCTTGATAATGAATACTTCGTTTGCGACGACATATTTTCAATACCCATTAATTGCAAATCATTTNGCTCGGGCGGCCATGATGTATCCTCAAAGGCATAAGATGACTGAAAATGCACAATCTCATCGACACAGTTATCATGCAAAAAAGCTTTGGCAAGCCTCGGCCCACCTTCCAGTAAAACTCGCGTAAAACCCTTTTGACCGAGTTTCTCCAGCATATTCTGAGGTGATCTATCATTAAGCAGCATCAAATCTGGGTGACCTGACAGCACATAATCATCAAGCACTGTTGTCTGGCTGGTCGCAATTGCAGGGACTGGGCTTTGTGATTCTAAACCCGGCAAACGACAATTCAATGAGGGATTGTCAGCCTCCAGCGTCCCACGACCGACAAGGATAACATCATGTTCTGCGCGCATCAGATGCATTCGCCGATGGGCAAATGTGCCGGTAAGCTGTCGGCTATGGCCAGGCGGGGTTCGCATCATACCATTTTGGTCAGTGGCAATTTTAAGCGTCACCATTGGGCGTTTGAGATGTTGTAAAGTCAAAAAACCGGTATTTAACTCTGCTGCAAGAATGTTTATGCCATCCTCATATAACGTGACAACAACGCCTGCCGCCTCAAGCATTTNAATGCCTCGCCCCTCGACCCGAACATCAGGATCTTTCAGCGCAATATGCACCTCAGAGATTCCAGCTTTTATAAGGGCTTCTGCGCACGGATCCGTTTTCCCTTGATGCGCACATGGCTCCAACGTTACATAAACCTTAGCGCCCTCAGCCTCATGTCCAGCCTGTGATAGCGCCTCGGTTTCCGCATGAGGTCTACCGCCGAGTTGCGTCCAACCTCTGCCAATTATTTTTCCCTGCTTAGTAATCACACAGCCGACAGCAGGATTAGGTGCAACACGACCCAGCCCACGACGCCCGAGGTGAAGCGCAAGCGACATGAAATCTCTATCTGATTTTGTTAAACAATGCGAAAGTGACGGCTTATCGGTCATCAGCCCCCCCAGCATTAAAAGCTTGCACTAGATGGACAGAACTAATCTCCAAACCCTTCAACAACAGGCATGTCGCCGAGAAACTCCTCAAAGTCTTTGGCTTCTCTGAAGTCACGGTAAACAGATGCAAATCTGACATAAGCAACCTGATCAAGAGCAAAAAGACCTTCCATAACCATTTCGCCGATTGTTTTGGCAGGGATTTCTCCCTCACCCAAATTTTCCAACCGGCGCACAATACCACTTACCATACGCTCGACGCGCTCCTGCTCAACAGGCCTTTTACGCAGAGCGATTTGCACTGAGCGCATAAGCTTATCCCTATCAAAAGGAACTTTACGGCCTGTATTTTTAACAATCGTAAGTTCTCTTAGCTGAATACGCTCAAAAGTTGTGAACCGCCCACCACAGTCGGCGCAATGGCGCCGTCGCCGGATAACAGCATTATCTTCCGTGGGACGGCTATCCTTAACCTGTGTCTCGTTATTATTGCAGTAAGGACAGCGCATCAGCACATTTCCCGATATTAATAGATTGGAAAATTACCGCAGAGCTCAGAAACTTCAGCTCTGACTTTAGCTTCAGCTTCCGGGGCTTCCTCAGCACCTGATTGCGCCACGGCATCAAGCATTTCCGCAATCAAATCACCAACTTTTTGGAATTCATTAACCCCAAAACCGCGGGTTGTTGCTGCAGGTGTACCAAGGCGAATGCCCGATGTAATCATTGGCTTTTCGGGGTCAAACGGCACCCCATTTTTGTTGCAAGTGATTGAAGCTCGCTCGAGGGCAATTTCTGCAACTTTGCCAGTAAGCCCTTTTGGACGAAGATCAACTAAGACAAGGTGATTGTCGGTACCGCCGGAAACAATATCAAAACCATGCCCTTTTAGCGTATCTGCTAAAGCACGAGCATTATTAACGACCTGTTGGATATAAAGTTTGAAATCTGGCTGTAAAGCTTCGCCAAAAGCGACAGCCTTCGCAGCAATTACATGCATCAGTGGTCCGCCCTGAATGCCTGGAAAAATTGCGGAATTAAACTTTTTGCCCAGATCAAGGTCATTCGACAGAATGAGGCCACCCCTCGGCCCTCGTAAGGTTTTATGCGTTGTTGTCGTAACAGCATGCGCATGAGGAATAGGGCTGGGATGAGCACCTCCTGCGACCAGACCAGAGATGTGAGCCATATCAACCAATAGATAGGCCCCATGCTTATCAGCAATTTCACGAAAACGGGCAAAATCGATAACTCGCGGATAAGCAGAACCACCAGCAATAATCAATTGCGGCTTGTGCTCCGCAGCCAATGCTTCGACCTCATCATAATCAATAAGATGGTCTTCCCGCTTCACACCATATTGCACGGCATTAAACCATTTACCTGACTGGTTAGGCGCAGCGCCATGCGTCAGGTGACCACCAGCAGCCAAACTCATACCCAGTATTGTGTCGCCGGGTTTAATGAGTGCCTGCATAACGGCTTGATTAGCCTGCGAGCCAGAATTTGGCTGAACATTGGCGTAAGCGCAGTCATAAAGTTTGCAAGCGCGTTCAATCGCCAGATCCTCTGCAACATCAACAAACTCACATCCACCATAATAACGCCGACCGGAATAACCCTCGGCGTATTTATTCGTCATAATCGAGCCTTGAGCTTCAAGAACCGCCTTGGAAACAATGTTTTCAGACGCAATAAGTTCAATCTGATTCTTCTGGCGAAACATTTCTTGATCAATTGACCTGGCGAGTGAAGGGTCCGTTTCACTCAGAGAACGGTTGAAAAAATCACTATTTTCAGGTGTTTGTATGGTATTTTCNGATGCAGACATGGGCATTTTTCTCAAAATTATTTGCAATATATTCGTTAAGGCTGTGTAGCACATTAACCGGTGAATTTAAACTAGTGGCTACCAGCTTGGCAAAAGTAAGTCGTATAGTTAATATAAATTTTTACAAGTGACTTTCACAAAACTATATATACCTCATGATTGATTTTGAAAGTTTAAAAATTGCCGCAAGCGTGATTTTAATCATGATGAGCGGAGTGTGGATTTCCTCCCTGTTTCTTAAAGATGTAAGCATTGTCGACAGTTTTTGGGGATTTGGCTTTGGGGCAGTTGCTCTTACTTTATATTTTGTAAACTCCGGCGGTGAAGCTCAGGCAATTTTAACTTTTCTGGTCAGCCTATGGTCACTTCGTTTGGGGCTACATCTGTTTATAAGATGGTTGGCAGAGCCTGAAGAAGACCATCGTTACCAAGCAATGCGGCGGAATAATCCGGGTTTTTGGTGGCGCAGCCTTTATATCGTTTTTGGTCTCCAAGGTTTACTGATGTGGATGGTTGTGCTTCCGGTTCAAATTTCCCTTAGTGTACCCGCTGTTTCCGCGAGTCTATGGATATATCCTGCGGCATTTATATCTGTTGCCGGCTTACTGATTGAGACATTCGCTGACATGCAACTTAAAGATTTTAGGAAAAACCCTGAAAATAAAGGCAAAATTCTCAATACTGGTCTTTGGTCTGTCTCGCGGCATCCCAATTATTTTGGTGATGCATTGTTCTGGTGGGGTATCTGGTGCGTCTCAGTAACAATTTCATTGAAGGCAGTTCTTGTTATATTCGCACCCGCTCTAATGACATTTTTAATAGTAAAAATNTCNGGAGCCGATTTGCTGGAAAAAAGCCTTGTAAAAACCCGACCCGGTTATCAGGACTATATGGCGCAGACAAATCGTTTTATCCCAAAGCTGTTTTAGAGCATATTATTAAATGGCAAAACGATACGCGCTTTAACATTTATATTTTTTATGCTGAGATAAATTTAAAAGACGGGAGATATAATGCTTACAAATACATATCCAACACTTCAATTTAATCTCGGAGAAGAAGTCGAAATGATGCGAACATCAGTTCGAAACTTCGTAGATGATAAAGTTGCCCCGCGAGCTGCTGAAATTGACAGCACTGATGTTTTCCCAAGGGATTTATGGCCATTAATGGGCGCGTTAGGCTTTTTTGGTGTGACCGTGTCTGAAGATCATGGCGGATCAAACTTAGGCTATATGGCTCAAGCTATTATTGTTGAAGAGCTTTGCCGTGGGTCGGCTTCAGTAGGCCTATCATATGGCTCACATGCAAATTTATGCGTTAACCAGATTAACCGATGGGCAAGTGAGGCGCAGAAGGAAAAATATCTACCTAAATTATTGAGCGGCGAACATCTCGGTGCTTTAGCAATGAGCGAAGCCGGATCGGGTTCCGATGTCGTATCCATGAAACTCAAAGCAGAGAAAAAAGGCGATAAATACATCCTGAATGGCACAAAATTCTGGATAACAAATGGCCCAACAGCAGATATTCTTGTTGTTTATGCCAAAACCGAGCCAGAGGCAGGTTCCCATGGCATCACGACTTTCCTGATTGAAAAAGACTTCCCAGGCTTTTCTTGCGCACAAAAACTCGACAAGCTAGGCCATCGTGGTTCGGACACTGGCGAACTTGTATTTGAAGATTGCGAAGTGCCTGAAGAAAACGTAATGGGCCCCCTAAATGATGGTGTCAGCATTCTGATGAGCGGGCTTGATTATGAACGTGCTGTTCTCGCAGCATGGCCACTTGGTATTATGCAGGCCTGTATCGACACAGTTATCCCCTACGTGCATCAGAGAGAGCAATTCGGTAAACCCATTGGCACTTTCCAGTTGGTTCAGGCCAAGCTCGCAGATATGTACACAAAAATTAGTGCAACACGGGCATACATATATGCAGTTAACCAAGCCTGTGACCGTGAAGAAACAACGCGTAAGGACGCTGCCGCCGCTATTTTGTTTGCCGCAGAAAATGCAACACAATGCGCACTTGATGCCATCCAACTAATGGGAGGCAATGGTTACATTAATGATAATCCTGTTGGACGTTATTTACGCGACGCCAAGCTGGCAGAAATCGGCGCAGGTACATCTGAAATCAGACGGATGCTTATCGGGCGTGAGTTGTTCAGTGAAACAGCCTAATCTCGTCAGAGTTAATTGAATGTCCAAAGCGCAATTTCCATCCCTAAGAATGAGGCGGATTCGCCAAACTGATTGGGTGCGGCGCATGGTTGCCGAAACACGACTTTCCGTTGACGATTTGATCTGGCCGATTTTTATTCAAGATGGCAAAAATCAAAGCGAATCTGTTGCCGCAATGTCGGGCGTTAATCGCTTGAGCATTGATCTTGCTGTTGAGGCTGCCAAAAAGGCTGCGGATTTGGGAATCCCTTGCATGGCTTTATTCCCTAACACACCTGCGGACAAAAGAACTAAAGATGGTAATGAGGCATGCAATCCCGAAAATCTTATTTGCCGTGCGACCCATGCCATTAAATCTGCCGTACCGGATATTGGCATATTATGTGATGTCGCTCTCGACCCGTATACAAATCACGGCCATGACGGTCTTCTGGAAGACGAAATAATTTTAAATGATGAAACTGTTGAGATACTTGCCCAGCAAGCTCTCAATCAAGTTGCTGCCGGATGTGACATCATCGCGCCATCTGACATGATGGATGGTCGGATTGGGGTTATTCGTGAAACACTTGAATTTGCAGGACATTCAGACACGCTGATTATGGCCTATGCTGCCAAATACGCCTCGGCCTTTTATGGCCCTTTCCGTGAAGCCGTCGGTTCAGGTGATCGCCTCAAGGGCGATAAGAGAACTTACCAAATGAACCCTGCCAATTCAGATGAGGCCTTACGCGAGATTGCCCTCGATATCGCCGAGGGAGCCGATATGGTGATGATCAAACCAGGCATGCCATACCTCGACATTGTAAAACGGGTTAAAGACAATTTTCATATTCCAACTTTCGCATATCAGGTCTCAGGTGAATACATAATGCTCGCCAATGCCGCCGAACAAGGATTAATGGACCGACAATCTTCAATTTTCGAAAGCCTACTTGCTTTTAAACGAGCCGGAGCTGATGGCATCCTCACCTATTTTGCGATTGAGGCAGCAGAAATTCTTAACAGCTAGAACTGCAACCGCACCCTTCCATTCATTCACCACTGAGTATTAGCATTTGCATCTTGGTCAGGATTAATACGGAGCTTCATATCCATAAACCAATATTTTTTTCCGATAGCTACCTTATACTCATTATGGTTTGAATCTCACGAGCCTTCCTAGAAACAGGAAGCACTTGGCGATCAAATAAAATTGCGCCATTCGGGTTCCGCCGAACGGGAAGATTAAATTGAAACTAGGAAAAGTTTTGTTTATTACTCAATAATTGAAATAGAGCTAATATCAGTAAAATTAATATATTTAAATTTCTGACATCTATTTTATTTTTTGGAATTAAATCTAACAACCTCAATTAGACTTGATGTGTCCCAACGCTGTCCACCAACAGCTTGAATTTTTTCATAGAATCCGTCCACGAGGCGCGCAACTGGTAACGCCGCACCATTCCTGTCAGCCTCTTCAAAACAGATAGTGAGGTCTTTTCGCATCCAATTAACAGCAAATCCGAAATCGAACTCGCCTGCAATCATAGTCTTATATCTATTCTCCATTTGCCATGATTGCGCTGCCCCTTTTGAAATAACCTCAACAACATCCTCAGGGTTTAACCCTGCATGCTGGGCAAAATTAATTGCCTCAGATAAACCTTGAACAAGGCCTGCTATTGCAATCTGATTGACCATTTTAGTTTTCTGACCCGCTCCGCAAGGCCCCATCAACTTGTGCATTTTTGTATAACAGTCAATCACTGGAGCGATGGTGTTATAAGCTTCGATAGAGCCACCAATCATAATCGTTAGTACACCATTGACAGCGCCAGCCTCTCCACCTGATACAGGCGCATCCAAAAACTGAATACCTTTATTTTTAGCATGGGTCGCACATTCGACGGAAAGTTCTGCAGAAGTCGTGGTGTGATCGACAAATATCGACCCGGCTTTCATAGTTTCAAAAGCGCCCGCCTCACCATAGGTAACAGCCCGCACATCGTCATCATTTCCAACACAGGCGAACACAATATCAGCATCAGTCGCAGCAATAGCGGGGGTCTCACAAAGCACTCCCCCATATTTGGTAACATGTTGCTCAGCCTTCTCACGCGTACGATTGTAAACATTGACCTCATAGCCGGCCTTTGATAAATGGCTTGCCATGGGTCCACCCATTACCCCTAATCCAATAAAAGCTGTTTTCATGCCTCACTCCCTTACATATGATAGCTGTATGGGAAAATTGACTAGATTTCAATTCACTAGTGGTCAAATATTGAGAGAGAAATAATAAATGTCAGAAATCATCTCGGGATATGATTTAGCGGGAACCGGCTTGTATATGTGGCTGACATTCGGCGTCATAATCTTTGCCATGATATCCTATGCCATGGAGCGTATCTCGCTCGAAATTACATCCTTGCTCATATTAATTATTCTGCTGGTTATTTTCCAACTACCACATTTATGGCACTTACTTGGTGGACAGGATGCAAATATTTTACTCGGCCCAACTGAGTTACTTGCAGGTTTTGGAAACCCCGCTCTCATTTCGGTCATGGCTCTTCTGGTTATGGGACAAGGGTTGTTTCAGTCAGGCGCGCTGGAGGGTATTACAGAGAAATTAAGTAATCTCGCTAATAAATCACCCCTCATAGCAGTCGGGTTAATTCTCGTTTTAGCCATGATAACAAGCGCATTTTTAAATAACACGCCAGTTGTTCTAATGACCATTCCAATATTGGCAACAATTGCGACAAAAGCCGGCATTGCTGCACCTCGGCTTATGATGTCCCTAAGTTTTATATGCATCTTAGGTGGTATGACCACGCTTATTGGCTCCTCTACAAACCTTCTGGTTGCTGGTGTCATAGACAACTCTGACGTTATCCAAATCGATTTTTTCTCAATTACTGCTCCCGGCGCAGTGCTTGCAGGGGTCGGGGCACTTTATGTCATTTTTGTTATGCCCCATCTCCTCAAGTCAGTTTCCGGAAAAAATGACGAGGAAAGGGAAGAGCAAACTTCCGGCAAACAGTATATTTTAGAGATGCGTCTAAAGGCTGGGCACAAACTTGTAGGGGCGCAGCCGGTAGCAGGTTTTTTCCCAGAGCTGACAGGCCTTACTTTGCGCATGGTGGAAAGATATGGCGAAACCTTTCTGCCACCCTTTGAAGACTTCACTCTAAATGTTGGCGACACGCTTGTTATGGCCGCTACAAGACCCGAGTTGACTGACGCACTCTCCGATTCAGACCACCCTCTCTCATCTTTAGCAGAAGAGCATGCTGAAGGAGTGAAACCTGGGAATATCGACCAACCGACGCTTGCTGAAGTCGTTGTCGCCCCTGGCTCGCGAATGAATGGGAGAAGTGTTTACCAGACAGGTTTTCATTTTGAAACTGGATGTAAGGTACTTGGCATTCAACGACGAAGTCGAATGTTGAGACAGAATTTAAGAGATATACGTCTTGAAGCCGGAGACGTCCTACTGGTGTTAGGTTCATCAAAGCAAATTCAGAGCCTGCGCTCTAATCGTGATGTTTTACTACTCGAATGGTCAGCCTCCAACTTACCAAATTTTGCCTATGCAAAACGAGCACTAACGATATTTGGGTTAACAGTGTTGGTTGCTGCACTGAATATCTTACCAATTGTTGTTGCCGCAATTCTAGGCTCGATTTGTATGATACTGGGAGGTGCATTAAATATAAGGCAGGCCTCACGCAGTATTGATCTCAGGATATTTTTAATCATTGGTGCTTCGTTAGCCATGTCCCGTGCAATGGGGTCAACAGGCGGCGTAACTTTTCTTTCCAGTAATTTCATAGATGTTTTTGATGGCTCTCCCCCTGCTGTGATGATTTCAGCGTTTTTCCTCCTCTGCGCAATCACAACAAATATTTTAAGCAATAATGCTACGGCGGTTCTATTTGCCCCGATAGCCTTGGGGCTGGCATCTAGCCTATCAATGGCACCTGAACCATTTATATTTGCCGTTATCTTCGCCGCGAATTGTTCATTCGCCACA